>DATCGG010000188.1:0-10542 GCA_036509075.1 Gemmatimonadaceae bacterium | reverse complement strand
CAGACGGCCGGTTGCAGAGGGCGGTGGGACACAGTTCCGATCTGCTACCTGCCGCCAGTCGCCAGCCGCCTGCCGCCTGCCGCCTGCCGCCTGCCGCCTGCCGTTAGGCCAGTACTGTCCTGAACGACACCTCGATCGCCGCCTCGAGTGGCACCGGACTTCGAAGCAGCCGTGATCGTGCCGCTGCACCCTCCCAGCAATCGATCATCAAATTGGCCGCCTGAATCGGATCCACTTCCGCGGGCAGGTCGCCTCGGCGACGCGCCTCATCCAGCGGTTCGGCGAGACGACGCGCGATTCCATCGAACGCGCCCTCCATCCGCCGCCGAAACGCCGTGTTCACCGCCAACTCCTGTCCGAGCAGCCCGATGAGGGAACCGAGGTAGCCTTGGCTCGCATAGAGCGCCATTAGCCGCTCGAAGAACGACCGGACGCGTTCGAGCGGAGCGCGATCCGGGTCGCCGAGCGACTGTTCGAGCAGTCCGTGGACCTCGACCAGATAGCGGTCGATCACCTGAAGGGCGAAGTCTTCCTTGCTTACGAAGTGGTGGTAGAACGATCCCTTCGGAACGCTCGTCGCGACGAGCAGGTCCTGGATGCCCGTCGCGTTGTACCCGCGCTCGAGCAGGGTGGCGAGTCCGACGTCCAGCAGCCGGCGCTTGGTGATGTGCAGGGACTCGTCGGGAGGGGGACTCGAGGGCAAAGTCATAGCTCCGAGGGGTATGACGGGGTCTTCACCCGCTGAGCGAGTGCGGCGGCGTACAGAATACGCACCAATTCGTGTTATGCCCCAACCCTCCGACCGACTCCCCGGTCACTCGCTTGCTACACCTCAGCGACCGCCGGGGCCAGGTCGCTAGGGCTGCGAGCCGGGTCGTGAAGATTGCATACCCGCCGTACCGGCCGGGGTTCGCGGGGCGAATCGCAGCCGAGTCGCGGCTGCCAGAAACCCGACGATCGCGCCAATCAGACTGGCGGGAACGATGAACCTGTGGGTGGGCCCCACGCTATCCACCGCAAGCCCAATCGCCGCGCCGATTGTCGTCCCCACAGTGGTTTGTACCAACGCCTTGCCAAGCGCCACCCGTCGCAAAAAAACCCACGACGTGAGCGGGGCGAGGACCGCGCCCAGCGCGGCGCCGGAGGCTGCACCAGCGCCAATCACACGCGCAGCCGACTCGCCGTTCCACATGCTTAACCAGTGCAGGCTCCTCCAGGCCGCGAACAGCAAGCCGCCCATGGCGCCGCCGATGGTGGCGCCGACGAGCGCGATTGCGAGCGTGATGGAGACGGCGCGGCCTACTTGCATAGGCCGCGGCGACGCCGATGCGACAGGCGGTGCTGGAGACTCTGAAACCGGCGTGGTACCATATGAGGTCGAATTCCAGACTCCTTCAACTTGGAATCAGCCATGGCCTTTCACGTGCTCACCCGAATCGTCGCCGGCGCCGCCCTTGTCGCCACCACGGCCGCCGCCGCCCGGACCGTCGCGGCCGAACTCAAGGGCGATTACAAGGTCGAGTTCGTGGTGAACGAAGCCTCCTACACCGGCACGGCGAAAACCACGCCGGCCGGCAAGGGCGCTTTCACCGCAAAGCTCGATTTCACGTCGCCATCGCCGGTGACGGCCGACGCGACCGGAAAGACCGTTGGTGACTCCGTGACATTCGATGCGAAGTACCAGGACAACGGCCGCAACTGTACAGGGACCGTCGTTGCCAAGGGTACGGTCGACAAGGACGGAAGCAAGGCCACCGGCACGATATCTATCCAGGACAGCTGCGACGGCGAGGCCAGCGGCACGTTCCGGTTCTATCGATAGCAGGGGGTTGGGGTCGGAGTTTTGATCGAGGACGGCTCCAACCCGGGTTGCGGGCTCGTGCCCGGAACCGAGGGGTATTCGTCATCGGGCATCGCCCGGCTATGATGTGAGCCGAGCAATGCCCGCGTCGCGATACGCCTATTTCTCCCCTCCTACGTCGAGCAAGTGCAGTGCAGCTGTCGATTCGCCTTTTTCTCGCGTCCGCGATCATCGCGACGCCCCTCCTCGCCCAGAGCCCACCTCCTCCCGCAAAGACGCAGTCTACGTCCAAGGCTGAATCGTTAGGCACCACCACGAAGCAGCCGACCGGGACGAAGAAAGCGCAATCCACGGCGACCAGGAAGTCATCCGATACCGCGGCGAAGCCCGCGAAAAAAACCTGGACCGGTGGCCGGAATGGCTTCGTGGTGGACAGCGCGGAGGCGGCGAGCCTCTGGCCGGTGAAGGGGCCGGAGCCACTCCCTGGTGCCGTCGTGCCGTCGAAACGGATCGTGGCGTACTACGGGAACCCGCTCGTGAAGAAGATGGGGATCCTTGGTGAGCTGCCGCCGGAACAGATGCTCGCCAAGCTGGACGGCGAGCTCGAACGGTGGCGAAAGGCCGATCCATCGACGCCCGTGCAACCGGCTCTTCACCTCATCGCGGTCGTCGCGCAAGGAAGCGCTGGCAAGGACGGCATGTGGCGCGCGCGGATGAGCGACTCGCTCATCGAGCGCGTGTACTCGTGGGCGCAGCGGAAGAACGCCATCCTCTTCCTGGACGTGCAGGTCGGGCACAGCACGCTGCAGCAGGAGTTACCCCGTCTCGCGAAGTTCCTCAAACGGCCGGACGTTCACCTCGGAATCGATCCCGAGTTTTCAATGAAGACCGGCGCGAAGCCAGGTACGAAGATCGGGACGTTCGACGCAGCCGACGTGAACTACGCCACGGGCTTCCTCTCCGACCTGGTCGCGTCCGAGAAGATTCCGCCCAAGGTGCTGGTCGTGCACCGCTTCACTCGGCCCATGTTGACGAACACAAAGACCATTCGGCTCGATCCGAGGGTTCAGATCGTGATCAACATGGATGGCTGGGGACCGCAGTGGATGAAGCTCGACTCGTATCATGATTACGTGTACCTGCATCCGGTGCAGTACACGGGGTTCAAGCTGTTCTACCACAACGACACGAAGAAAGGCGGCCCGCTTCTGACGCCGGAGCAGGTGCTAAAGCTCATCCCGAAGCCGGTTTATATCCAATACCAGTAGCCGGCGACGGGGGACGGGCGGGAAATCGAGAACCCTCGGGAGGCCTCTCTCTCAGTGAGATCAGCCTCCCGGGGGTTACGCGTTTAAGCCGTCGCCCGTCGCCCGCCGCCCGTCCCCCTCAGCTCTAGCACAACAGTTGATATACACGCCTCCAGACACGACACCGAACCCTGGAGCGCGCTCATGTATTCGCTCAGCAAGATCAACCGATCGATCGCCCGCTGGATTTTCCTTGCACCCGTCGTCGCGGCATGCGCGACTAACCCTGTCACCGGGAAATCCGAGCTCTCGCTTGTCTCCGAGCAGCAGGAGATCCAGATGGGGCAGCAGGGCGCGCAGCAGGTGGCGCAGGAGGTCGGGCTCGTCAAAGACCAGGCGCTGCAGAACTACCTGCAGACCGTCGGCTCCGGGATCGCCTCGAAGTCGGAGCGGCCGAACCTCCCGTGGACGTTCCGCGCCGTCGATGACCCGAGCCCCAACGCATTCGCGCTGCCCGGCGGCTACGTGTTCGTCACCCGCGGTCTCCTCGACCTCATGAACAACGAGGCCGAGCTGGCGTCGGTGCTCGGACACGAGATCGGGCACGTCACGGCCCGTCATTCTGTTCACCAAATGAGCGAGCAGCAGCTCGCTCAGCTCGCGCTGGGCGTCGGCGCGATCCTGTCGCCGACCGTCGCGCAGCTCGGCGGCGCGGCGTCACAGGGGTTGGGGCTTCTCTTCCTCAAGTACAGCCGCGATGACGAACGCCAGGCCGACGACCTTGGGTTCCGATACGCGCTGAACCAGGGCTACGACGTCCGCTACATGGACGACGTCTTTCGCTCACTTCAGCGACTCGGCGAGGCGAGCAAGGAAAGCCCGTTACCGTCGTGGTTGGCGACTCACCCCGGTGAAGCGGAGCGCATTCAAACGATCGACAGCAAGCTCGCGCAGCTTCAGCCCGCAC
Source organism: Gemmatimonadaceae bacterium (assembly GCA_036509075.1). Classification (GTDB taxonomy): domain Bacteria; phylum Gemmatimonadota; class Gemmatimonadetes; order Gemmatimonadales; family Gemmatimonadaceae; genus JAJKIV01. The sequence goes on along the minus strand of DATCGG010000188.1, from coordinate 6,527 downwards.
AGCTCGCGAACACGAAAGTGAACGCGCGGGAGTACCTGCAGCGGGTGAATGGTCTCGTCTACGGCGCCGACCCGCGCAACGGATTCTTCCAGGGCAACACCTTCTACCATCCGGACCTCCGCTTCCAGATCTCGCTCCCGAGTGGCTGGCAGGGTCAGAACCTGTCGCAAGCCGTCATCGCGGTGAGCCCGCAGCAGGATGGCATCATCCAGCTGACCCTTGCGCAGGGAAATTCCCCCGAAGCCGCGGCGCGTGCGTTTCTGTCACAGAAAGGGATTCAGGCGGGTCAGGCATCGCAGCAGACCGTCAACGGGGTGCCGGCGGTCGCGAGCACATTCCAGGCGCAGACGGAGCAGGGCGTCATTCAGGGCCTTGCGGCGTTCTTCACCTACAACGGCGCAACGTACCAGGTGATCGGGTACGCGCCGGCGCAGCGTTTCGGTGCGTACGAGTCGGCGTTCCGCCAGTCGCTCGGGAGCTTTGCCCCGGTCACCGACTCGCGCGTGCTCAACGTGCAACCGAAGAAGTTGAACGTGGTTTCGCTCCCGCAGCAGATGACGCTTGCCGAGTTCGCCCAGCGCAACCCGTCGACGATTCCGCTGGCGGAGCTTGCCATCGTGAATCAGGTCGAGGATCCGAACAAGGCCCTTCCCGCGGGGACACCTGTCAAACAAGTGACAGGAGGGCGCACAGGCTAGCGCAACCGTTTTGCGTTCGGGGACCCAGGGCTAGTTTTCGCGCATGACGCCCTGGGTCAAGCGATTGCTGATCGCCAACGTCGCCGTGTATTTCCTGCAGCTCGCGCTGCCGGTGACGACGTTCTTGCTCGAGTTCATGCCGTCGCGCGTGCTCACGCGCCCGTGGACGTTCGTGACGTATATGTTCGCGCACGATCCGAACTCGGTCACGCACATCCTCTTCAACATGCTGGTCCTGTACTTCTTTGGACCGCGCGTCGAAGAGCGCCTCGGGAGCACGCACTTCATCCGGCTGTATCTGTTCAGCGGTATCGTCGGCGCGATCTTGTCGATCTTCTTCGCGCCCGCGGGCTACATCGTGGGCGCGTCGGGCGCCATCTTCGGCGTGCAGCTCGCGTTCGCGAAGTACTGGCCGCGGGAGCGCATCTACATCTGGGGCGTCCTGCCGATCGAGGCGTGGCTCCTCGTGCTCCTGTATACGGTCTACTCCCTGTGGAGCGGGTTCGGTGGCCGTGGCGGCAACGTCGCGCACTTCGCCCACCTCGGCGGGTTCCTTGGCGCATGGATCTATCTGCTCTGGATGGAGCGTTACTCGCCGGCGCGGGCGTGGAAGGCCAAGCTCGAGAAGCCCGCGAAGAAGGTCGAGATCGGTAACTGGCAGCGGATCGACACGAAGTCGATCCACGAGGTCAATCGGGCCGAGGTGGACCGGATTCTCGACAAGATCAGCGCGAAGGGCGTGGAGAGCCTAACGCCGCAAGAGCGGACGTTCCTCTCTCATTTCGCCCCGCCTGACGATCGACCCGTCCGGCCTACCTAGCTGCTGGCTGGTCGCCGACGGCTGCGCGGCAGGCGACAGGCGACGCAAGAGAAGCGTGTCATCCCGAGCGAAGCGAGGGATCGCGATCATCCCGACCGAGAGGCACTGTTCCCGGTTCCCGGTTCCCGGTTCCCTTCGTCTCCTGCTCCCCGGTTCCCGCCATCCCTGGTGTCGCCCTTGATTCGGTGTAACGCGCCCTCGATCCCCCGGCCCACCACAAGTACCACGAGCGCGATCAAGACGGCGGATCCCGCAACGCGCCATTGACCCACGGCGCAGGAAATCCCGAGCGCTGCCGCAACCCAGATCGTCGCCGCGGTCGTGAGGCCGACCACGTTACGGTTTTCTGTGTGGAGAATGACCCCGCCTCCGATGAAGCCGATGCCCGCGACGATGCCCTGAATCACACGGGATGCCGCGTCGCCGTGCGACACTCCCGTCGCGTCCCCCAACTGCAGCGCGGATACCGTCGCCAGCGCAGCCCCCAGCGCGACGAGGGCGTGCGTGCGGAGGCCGGCGGGCTTTCGCGTGAGCTCGCGGTTGAGGCCTATTGCTCCGCCAATGCCGGTCGCTGCCAGAAGACGAAGCACGACATCGGTCCAGCTCAGCACACCGTCGGGGGCGAGGGCGGGGACGGTCATCGAGAGTCGGCTTGGGACACGAATGCACTCCGGTACGAAGTCGTCCGCGGCACTGAAGCACGGCCCGTCAAGATACGAGCGCGCGGGGGCCGGCGAGAGGGTGCGCGCCGGCGCTGTGAGCTGCCAGCTTGAGCGATCCGCGCCGCGACCCTACCTTGACGACGATCCCACACACTGTCGCGCTCTGCACGACGCGCGACGCCTACCGCTGCTCTGGTGACGCGCGTTGGCCGACCGATACGTGCAACTCGAGTTCTTCCCGGAAATCCGTCACGTCGAGGCAATCGATCCTCGCCTGGCCATTGGCCGTGAGACGCGCGTCAAAGCACTGTATCGCGTGCGGTACGGCGAGAGTCAGCAGGTGCACGAGGTCTATCACGACCGGCACGGCTGGTACTGTGCCGAGCACGGGCCCAAATGCCCGGCGGTGTCCGACGCTACGACGGCCGCGAGCCCACGTTAGGCGGGGGTGAGCGGTTCACCGAACTCGAGCTCGGCGAGATCCTTCGCTGGGCAGCAGAGCGTCAGGAAGGTCTCACCACGGAGTCCGATGGTCGCTTCTCGCTCGCCGAGATCCAGCAGATCGCGGCGGAGGTGGGAATTGCGCCCGCGCACGTGGCCGCTGCCGCCATCGAAGTCACGCACCGAAGCCCGCCGCCACAACCCTCGGCGCTCGGGGCGCCGACCTCGTTCCGGTTCGAGCGCTGGCTCGATGGCGAGATTCCCCGATCCGCGATCGGCGAGCTGTTCGACATCGCGCGTCGAGAGATCGGGTTGCAGGGACAGGTGAGCGAAGCGCTCGACACGGTGGAGTGGCGCGCACGGAGCAATCTCGCCGCCTCTGTCGTTTCTGTCGCCACGCGAAGCGGCCGCACGAAGATCAGCGTCTACCTCGCTCCAACCGACGTAGCGGCGCTGGTTGGACTGGGGACCTCATTCGGCGGATTGGGCGCTGCCGTGGGGATTGACTCGCTCTCGGCACCACGGCCGCGGTCGCGGGTCCGCTGGCGATCGCCGCCACCGTTGCTGTGTCGCTGGGCTGGGCAGGCGTCGGCTCGTGGGTGGCAATGCGCGGGATCTGGCGACGCCTCGCGCGCCGTTGGGAGGAACGCGCGAATCGGCTCGGAACGCAGCTCGTGGCCGCTGCCCAGCGCGCAATCGACGCCGCGCGTACTGGCACCGAGTAGCTCACCGTCATCAACGAGGTCGACATGCGGAAGGGAAGTGTGCTGCTGCGCCTTTCGGCAGCCGCGGTGCTATTCATCGCGGCGTTGACCGGGCTCGCCGGCGCCCAACAGGCGTCCGACTCGGCGCTCGCGGCGAAGGCGCGCGCGATCCATGATCGCGTGATCGCGCTCGACACCCACGTCGACATCGATCCGCACAACTTCACCACCGACCATCCGAACTACACGGATCGGCTCACCACGCAGGTCAACCTGCCCAAGATGCTCGACGGCGGCCTGGATGCCGTGTTCTTCAGCATCTTCGTTGGGCAGGGGCCGCTTACGCCGGAGGGTTATCAGCGCGCGTACGACGCGGACATGGAGAAGTTCGCCGCGGTCCACCGTCTCGCTGAGCAACTCGCGCCCGACAAGATCGAGATCGCCTACCGCGCCGACGACGTCGCGAGGATTGCCGCGAAGGGCAAGAAGGTGGCGCTCATGGGCGTCGAGAATGCGTACGGGATCGGCACGGCTATCACGAACATCAAAAGGTTCTATGACCAGGGCGCGCGGTACATGTCGCTCGCGCACAATGGCCACAGCCAGATGTCCGACTCGAACACGGGTGAGCGCGACGGGGTGTGGCTGTACCACGGGTTGTCGCCGTTAGGCAAGCAGGCCGTGGCCGAGCTCAATCGAGTCGGAATCATGATCGACATCTCGCATCCCTCGAAGGAGTCGATGATGCAGACGCTGGCGCTCACGAAGGCGCCGATCATTGCGTCGCACTCGGCGGTTCGTGCGCTGTGCGACGTGAGCCGCAACCTCGACGATGAGCAGCTGCTCGCGCTCAAGAAGAACGGTGGCGTCGTGCAGATGGTGGCGTTCTCGAGCTACGTAAAGCAGTCACCGCCGCCCTCACCGGAGCGGCAGCAGGCGCTGGCCGCAGTGCGGACCGAGTTCGGACTCCCGCCGGCCGCTGGCGCCGGCGGCGGCGGTGGTGGCGGACGAGGCGCCAGTCTCCAGAGTCTTCCCGCCGAGAAGCGAGCCGAGTATCAGCGCCGAGTGGCGCAGGTGGACAGCCAGTTCCCGCCGCCGCCGCGCGCAACCGTGAAGGACTTCGTCGACCACATCGACTACGCGGTGAAGCTGATCGGCGTGGACCATGTGGGAATCAGTTCGGATTTCGACGGCGGTGGCGGCGTCGATGGGTGGAGCCAGGCCAGTGAGACGTTCAACGTCACGCTGGAGCTCGTGCGCCGCGGCTATACGGAAGAGCAGATATCGAAGGTGTGGAGCGGCAACCTGCTTCGCGTTATGCGCGACGTGGAGAAGGTTGCCGCCGGGCTTCAGCGCCAGGCAAACTGACCGCGGCGACAAGCACAGGTTACTGGTTACTGGAGCTGGTTATTGGTTATTTGAACCCTCGGATGCTCATCTCGCGTGAGATAGCTATCCCGAGGGTTCTGATTACCTGTAACCCCCATACGGGTAACCAATTACCAGTAACCAATTACCAGTGTGAAAAGTCTGGCCGACGGTGGAACCACGGTCTGGCCTCCTCGAGCTGTCCGGCAAGTCGGAAGAGTGTCGCCTCATCGCCGAGGCGACCGGCGAAGTGGATGCCGATCGGCAGCCCACTCGCGCTCCATGCAAGCGGGACTGACATTGCCGGCTGGCCGGTCACGTTGAACAGCGGCGGGCACGCGATCCAGTCGAACACCCGCTTCGCGGCTTTCTCGAGTGCGCCGGCCGCGCGCATCACACCTCCGGCATGCAGTCGACCCAGCACCTGCATCGCGGCCAGCTCGTGTGAGGGCGGCTGCAGCGCGCCGATGGTGAATGGCGGAGTCGTGAGCGTCGGCGTCACGAGCACGTCCACCTCGTTGGCGGCGAACCATCGACCCACCGACCTGGCGATGCGCTCGAGGTGCCGGCGTGCGTGAGCCATTGCGCCGGCGCTGTAGGACCTGCCTAACAACGCCAACGCCCACGTCGAGATCTCGACGTTCACGGGCGATGCACGGCGGCCCATCACCGCCGCCGCGTCCTCGAGGTCCGCGGCGGATTGCCCGCACACCATTAGCAGGAACGACCGAAGAAATGTCTCGCGGTCGATCGGCGGTGACGCCTCGACGACCGAATGCCCGAGCGACTCCAGAAGCTTCACGGCGTCGTGAAGCGCTGCCTTGCACTCGGGATCCATGTGCTCACCGAGCAGCGGACGATCGGTGAAGGCAATCCGAAGGCGCCCGGGTCCTCGTGTCACTTCCTCGAGGAACGGCCGCGCCGACGGTGCGATGCTGTATGGCTCGCCTGCTTCAGGGCCGGTGATCGCATCGAGCATCGCGGCGCTGTCGCGCACCGATCGCGTGATGACGTGCTCGATCGCCGCGCCCTCCCAGAGCTCCCCCTCGATTGGCCCGGTCGGCGTGCGGCCGCGTGTCGGCTTGAGACCGAACAGGCCGCAACACGACGCCGGAATGCGAATCGAGCCGCCGCCATCGCCCCCGCCTGCCAGGGGAACCATTCCGGCAGCGACCGCGGCCGCCGATCCACCGCTCGATCCGCCGCTCGTTCTCGTTAGGTCCCACGGATTGTGCGTCGGTCCGAAGAGCTCGGGCTCCGTGAACGGTGTGAGCCCGAACTCCGGCGTGTTGGTCTTGCCGAGGATCACGACGCCCGATCGCTTGTAGCGGCGGACGATCTCGGCGTCCATCGGAGCGATGAATCCATCGAGGAGCCGGCTTCCGCTCCGGATGGGCGCGCCGGCGTACCAGGACAGAAGGTCCTTGATGAGAAACGGCACCCCCGCGAACGGTCCGTCACCGGGCGGTGCGTCCGCGGCCCTCAGCCCGTCATCGTAGAGCTTGTGGATGACGGCATTGAGCTGCGGGTTCAGCGCGTCGATCCGCTCGATGGCCGTGAGTGCAAGCTCGCGAGCGGAGACGTCGCCGCGCTTGACGAGGTCCGCCAGGCCGAGGCCGTCGTACTGGTCGTACTCGGCGAATGTGCTGGTGGAGGTTTGAGCGGGAATTGCCAAGGTAGGCGGGTTGGGACCTCGAGAAATTTGCCTTCGAGGGACAGGCCCCGCCATGCATCGCGCCGCTTAGCGTAAGACGGCAGACGGTAGAGAACCGCAGACGGCAGACGGCAGACGGCAGACGGCAGACGGCAGACGGCAGACGGCAGACGGCAGACA
>DATCGG010000187.1:0-25436 GCA_036509075.1 Gemmatimonadaceae bacterium | reverse complement strand
GGGCCGCACCGAACACGACTCTACAGGCAGCCGCGACGGGATCGAGCCGCGTTACGCGCGCACGAGCTTCTTGTAGGCGACGCGATGGGGCTGATCGGCGTCGGGACCCTTTCGCTTCTTCAGGTCCTCGATGTACGACTGGTAATTCCCCTCGTGCCACACGACCTCCGAGTTCCCCTCGAACGCGAGGATGTGCGTGGCAATGCGGTCGAGGAACCAGCGATCGTGCGAGATCACGACCGCGCAGCCAGCGAAGTCGAGCAGCGCCTCCTCGAGCGCACGCAGCGTGTCGACATCGAGGTCGTTCGTCGGCTCGTCGAGCAGTAGCAGGTTGCCGCCGCTCATGATCGTCTTCGCGAGATGCAGGCGATTCCGCTCGCCGCCTGACAGCGTGCCGACCTTCTTCTGTTGATCGGTGCCCTTGAAGTTGAAGCTCGAGAGGTAGGCGCGGCTGTTGATCTCCTTCTTGCCGACCATCACCTGCTCCTGCCCGCCAGAGATCTCTTCCCATGCCGTCTTGTTCGGGTCGAGCGTGCGGGTCTGATCCACGTACGCCAGCTGCACCGTCTCGCCGACCTTGAGCGTGCCGTCGTCGGGCGTTTCGCTGCCGGTGATCATCCGGAACAGCGTCGTCTTCCCCGCCCCGTTAGGTCCGATCACGCCAACGAGGCCACCACGCGGCAGCGAGAAGCTCAAACCGTCGAACAGGAGCTTGTCGCCATAGCCCTTCTTGAGATTGTCCGCGATCACCACGTCATTGCCTAACCGTGGCGCCGGCGGGATCACGATCTCGTTCTGTGCTATCTTCTCGAACTGCGTGTCGCTCGCCAGCTCCTCGTACTTCTGGATGCGCGCCTTGCTCTTCGCCTGACGTGCGCGCGCCGACATCCGCACCCACTCGAGCTCGCGCTCCAGAGTACGCTGCCGTGCCGAGGCCTGCTTCTCCTCCTGCGCGAGCCGCGTGCGCTTCTGGTCCAGCCATCCCGAGTAATTGCCCTCGTACGGTACGCCACGCCCGCGATCGAGCTCGAGAATCCACTTCGCGACGTTATCCAGGAAGTAGCGATCGTGCGTGATGGCAACGACGGTTCCCGGAAACGTCTCGAGGTGATGCTCGAGCCACGCGACGCTTTCGGCATCGAGGTGGTTCGTCGGCTCGTCGAGCAGCAGCATGTCGGGCTCGGACAAGAGCACCCTGCATAACGCGACCCGACGACGCTCACCGCCGGACAGGTTCGTCACCTCGGCGTCCGCGGGTGGCAGGCGAAGGGCGTCCATGGCCACCTCGATCTTGTTGTCGAGGTTCCAGAGGTCGTGCGCGTCGATCTGCTCCTGCACCTTCGCCTGGCGATCGAGCAGCTTCTGCATGGCGTCGTCGTCCATTGGCTCGGCGAAGGCCATGGAGATCTCCTCGAACTCCTTGAGCAGGCCACGCTGAGCGGCCACCGCTTCCTCGACGTTGCCCTGTACGGTCTTCGCGGGATCGAGCTGCGGCTCCTGAGGCAGGAAGGAGATGCGCGTTCCGGCATGCGGCCACGCCTCGCCCTGAAACTCCTGGTCGATGCCCGCCATGATACGGAGCAGCGACGACTTCCCTGCGCCATTGGGGCCAAGGACGCCGATCTTGGCGCCAGGGTAGAACGAAAGCCAGATGTCGTCGAGGATCACGCGCGAAGGTGGAACCACCTTGCGCAGGCCTTTCATGACGTAGATGAACTGCGGCGCCATTCGTCGGGAATCGGGAATAGGGAATCGGGAACCAGAGGGGCGCCGGGAAATGTAAGTGCCCCGGGGACGGGAGACGGATCAGACCGGGAACGGGAACCGGGAACAGAAGCTCCGTGGAGCCTCGGTTCCGGGTTCCCCGTTCCCGGTTCCCTCTATTCCTATTCCCGATTCCCGCGCTTCTTCACGCGGCCCTTCTCGTCCAGCGTGTCGAGCCCGCTCCGGATCTTGCGCACGTAGCCTAACGTTTCCCGGTATCGCCAGCGAGGCACGGCGGGTGCCACCGTCTCGACGTTCCGCCACGATCGCTGATCCAGCGACCGCTGGACGCACGCGCGCTGGGCGTTCATGATGGTGCCCTCGCCCGCGTTGTAGCTCGCGAACATGAACTCGCGGCGGTCTGCCTCGATCGAGTCCCGCTCCCATCGGCGCCAGAGCGACCGGTCGTGCATGATGCCGGCGGCAATGTTCCATTCGGGATCGTCGATCGATCCGAACCCCGATGCGCGCGACGTAATGTCCTTGTACGTCGACGGCATGAGCTGCATGAGCCCACGTGCGCCCACCCAGCTTTTCGCGTTCGGGTTCATCTCGCTCTCGGCCATCGCCTGCGCCTTGAACACGCGCCAGTCGTAGCCCACGCCGAAATACCGCTTGCTGTATTTGCGAAACGTCTGGTCGTACCTATCGGCGTCGCGCTGTCCCTGGGCGTCGGCGAGGCGGGCAGTGCCGATTGCGAGCAGGATACCCACCCCCACGGACGCGCGACTGGTCAATTCAGCGCTCCGCCGATGATGATCGCGATCGCGAGGAACAACGCAGCGATGAAAATCGCAACGGCGACGTTGCCGTTCTTGAGCTCCGCTTGAAAATCGACGGACGGTGTGAGGATGTCGATCAGCCGATACGAAACGAACATGAGCACGACGCCCAGACCCGCATAGAGGAAGTTCAACGCGATAACGCGCCATTCCATCGGAGAGCTCCGGGTTGTTGGAGACTGCTATCAGCGGCTAGTGGTGATCGGCCCAAACGTTATCCTCGTACAGGTTCGCGTGCACCATCCAATTGAAGACAACAGGCAGGAACTTGCCGTTGACCTTCTCGCACGCGTCGCTGGTCGCGATCGCGCTTGCCGGACCGAAGACCGGCCTGCCGTTGCTCACCTCTCTCCACCGGGACGTCTGCGTCAGCCTCGGCACGCACATGTTCGTGTGCAGGTGCCACTGCGCGATGCCGAGCGGCACGCGCGCGTTCAGCTGCTCCGGCGTCGCGTCCTTGGGCGCCGTGTACATCGCGCCGACCAGCCGCAGAGATCCGTCGGGATTGCGCTTGTACAGCAGCGACGACGGCTGCGCCGGATCGAACTTGAATCGTTCACGGATCGCGAGGCGCAGATTCGTGAAGTGGTAGACGGGCTGGTTCTTGATGCTCGGAGCGAACATCCGATAGCCATCGCGCTCGGCCACGCTCACGTCCTTGTATTTCGTGAGCGCGACGCGTGCCTGGTCCACGAGCTGGGCGGCGCGCGCAGAGTCCGCGCGTGAAGCCACGCGCATCGGCGACATTCGCATGTGCGGATTCGCCGTCATCGCGCCAGACATAGTCTCGTCGACAGCACGAGATGGATCCGCCGCGGCTTCGTTATCGGAGTGTTTGTGTGACCCGGCCTTCGCGGAAGGCGCAGCGTCGTGATGGTGAGCGGTGCCTGCGGTCTGCGCCGAAGCGCGTGAGGCGGCGAATCCGACCGCGAGTGCGATGGTGGCGCTTCCAGCGAGTGCGAGGCCCAACGTGCCGGCCATGGGGATTGCTCCAGAAAAGGTGCGTGGCATCCCTACACCCGCGGCCGCTGTGTGGTTTCGAACGCCCGGCGACGGGCGGCGGGGGACGGGCGACGGAAAAACCCTCGGGAGGCTCATCTCGCGTGGAGAAGAGACGCCTCCCGAGGGCTCTACGTTTCTACCCGTCGCCCGCCGCCCGTCCCCCGCCGCCGGCTACTTAGGCAACGTCGTCACCGGCTCGATCTGCGCGCGAATCTCGCCATTTGGATTCGCCTCGGTATGCACGTTCACGTAGGCGCGCCCTGTCCGCATGAGCACCAGCAGCGAGTCCATCGCGACGCCCGGCAGCTCGATTTTCGATTCGTCGAACGTCCCGCTGGCGAGACTGCCGGTGAGCGGCCCAGTCGGAGTGGACGTCGTGAACAGCGTCACGGCAATCGGGCCGGCCGAATCAGCGACCGCGGTATGGATGTGCGCCATCATCACGCCGGTGATCCCAGTGACATTCACATTGAATCGAATCGTCGAGTCGCTCAGCAGCTCGAACGTCGCCGACCCCGTGGCCGTCGTCTCCACCGGGTTTGGACGTTCGTTCGCTCCGGTGAGGGACGGGGCGTCGAAACGATCGAGTGGCGGCTGCTCACCCTTGGCGGCAAGCTGACCACGAACGAGGCCAGCGAGGTTTCCCGTTGCGTGAATGTCGACGTAGGCGGAGCCATTGCTCATCAGCTTCGCAAGTGAATCCAGGCTGAAACCCAACGCGCCCTCGGGAATCAATCCGGCCACGAGCGTGGGGTCGGTCAGCACGCTGTCGGTTGGATTCGTATACAATGTGGCGATAATGGGTCCGGAGCCGATGGCCGCGCCGCCAAGATGGATGTGCGCCGCGATCGCGGACGTGACGTTCGTCGTGGTGATGGCATACGTCAGCTGACGCCCCACCTCACCAAGGTCCGGCTGACGGATGCTCAATTGCGCTATCGCAGTAGCCGCCGTAACCACCGGAACCGGCCGGACCTGGAACCCGGTCATTACTGCCGTGAATCTCTGCCGACTGCTGTCGGACAGGCCTAGGGTATTGTCTTCGTTACAGGCAACGAGCGTGGGGACAACGAACACGCTGAGTGCCGCGAAACGTGCGAGACCCATCAGTTGCTCCGGAATCGTTTTGGTATTGCAGGTATTACGCGTGGGGCAGAACCCCCGCAAGAATCGGGGCAGACTCAAGCGTACACCAATCTCGGCGAGAGGCGTTCGTTCCGCACGGCTTCGCCGCTCAATAGCTTTTACCCCTCAATGGACTTCTCCAACATCGCGAGCACGCTCTCGGGGCGCCCTCTCGTGGCACTGCCCCTTTTGTTCGTTGCCGGCGTGCTAACGAGTCTCACACCTTGCATTTACCCGATGATCCCCATCACGGCGGCTATCGTGGGCGGACAGACTGCCGGGGAGATACGGACCGACCGGTGGCGTCCCCTGCTGCTGTCGCTCACGTACGCGATCGGGCTCGCAACGGTCTATTCGGCCCTGGGACTTTTCGCCGGGCTTACGGGTACCCTCTTTGGGAGCATAAGCACCAACCCGTGGCTGTACTTCGCCATGGCGAATTTCCTGGTGATCGCCGCGCTGGCGTTGCTCGACGTCGTGCCGATCCGAATCCCGGCGGCGTTGGTCGAGCGGGCATCGTCAGCGGGTACTGGCGGGCGGTTTTCCGGGGCATTCATCATGGGCGCGATGTCCGGGCTGGTCGCCGCCCCCTGCTCGGCGCCCGTCATGGCGGCGGTGCTGACGTGGGTGACCACGACGAAAAGCGCCGTGCTCGGATTCGCCTATCTGTTCGCCTTCTCGCTTGGAATGTGCGCACTGCTGGTCGCCGTGGGGGTCTCGAGCGGCACATTGAGTCGCATGCCGAGGGCGGGCATCTGGATGGTTCGTATCAAGCGGGTTTTTGCATTCGTGATGCTCGGTGTCGCGGAGTACTACCTGATCAAGATGGGGCAATTGATCATATGACTAGCTATCAGCCATCAGCCATCAGCCATCAGCTCAAACGGCGCGGCTGGTTCGTGATCGGCGCGCTTGCTGCCATCGCGACTGCGCCGGGCATCTCGGTTCCCGGTTCCCTGTTGCCCGTTCCCGTTCTGCAAGCGCAGGAAACCGGACTCCCCGTCGGCGCCAAAGCGCCCACGTCGACCGTCGTCGAGACGCTCGATGGGAAGTCATTCGACATCGGGCAGTACGTGGGCAAGACGCCGATGCTCCTCGAGTTCTGGGCGACGTGGTGCCCGCTGTGCAAGCAGCTCGAGCCCACCATGATCGACGTGGCGAAGCGGTACGGGAGCAAGGTCAAGTTCATCGGCGTTGCCGTTTCGGTGAATCAGACGCCCGAGCGAGTAAAGCTCTACGCCGAGAAGCACGGGCTGCCGATGGAGGTGTACTACGACCGCAAAGGCGCCGCCGCCGATGGGTACGATGCCGCCGCGACGTCCTACGTCGTCATCGTCGACAAGACCGGAACGGTCGTATACACCGGTCTTGGCGGAACGCAGAACCTCGAAACCGCGATCAAGAAGGCGTTAGGCGCTCCAGGCACGCCAGGAGCGTAGCCCGGTCGACCAGCTCAGGCAGCGGTCAGATGGGTTTCGGCGAACTGGCGTCATGCTTTGTGAACAACAGCGTCTGACGCCGCCCGCCGACCGCGGACTGAACGATGTTCACCTGATCGTCCCAGCGATCGAACAGGACACGCATCGTCAGGTGGGCGCCGGTCATCGACCGCACGGACGGCGCCCGAAGCGTGACCCAGACGAGATCGTCCGTGCGACGCATGCCCGCGAGGACCAGCGGCGCTCGCCGCCCAGCGCCGTCCGACACCAGCACGGTCTCCCCGACATATCGCGCCACCGCCGTGTCGGCAGGCATCGGGATCGGCGCGCCCGGCGTCGGGGCCCGGCGAGTCACCGCCGCGGAGAAGTCGTCGAGAAACACGCGCACGACGAGCTGCGGGGTGCCGTCCGGGAGCGTCGTGAGCTCCGTGAGCGTCGTGTGTAGCGGATGCGCGTCAGCAACTGTGGCTCGCACGCCAAAGGCGAGCACCAGTATCGCACCCACCGCCGCCCAGCGTCGCGCGGCTACCATGGGTACCGCTCGAGCATCCAGCGCGACGCGACCGACATCACCACTACCGACACCGCGAGCGTTCTGATACGCACAGGTCGGCCGAGGTCCGGCCGGCGCGACGCGGACACGACGACGCCGATCGCGCGATCGATTGCCGCGAACGAAAGGAACGCCAGCGCGATCACAATGAGCTGGCCAACCTCGAGCCCGACATTGAACCCGAAGAGCGGCACCGCGATCCGGTCCACGAACAGGCTGCGCAGATAGTTCGCGAAGCCGGCGCCGTGCACGAGGCCGAAAACGCCGGCAAACACGGGACGATATCGCCGACCCCACAGCGCGGCCGACCGATCACGAACGAAGAGATTCTCGAGCGCCGTCGCCACGATCGTCACCGGAATGAGAAACTCGATCACGCGCGACGGCAGGGCGACCGCGCCGGTCACCGCGAGGGCAAGCGTCACCGAGTGTCCAACGGTGAACGCCGTGACAACCCACGTACACTCGCGCCAGTCCTTGAAGCGATAGATCGCGGCGAGCGCGAGAAGGAACAGAATGTGGTCGGCGCCGCGCGGGTCCGTGATGTGACGGAAGCCAAGCGTGCCGAAAGCGAAGAGCTCAGACATGGGGAACCCCACCGAGCGCGGCCAGCGTCCGGCGCGCCACCGCGGCCTGCGTCGGACTGAACAACGGGTTGAGCTCGAGCGCCTTCGCGATCAGCGAACGTGCCGAGGTTGAATCTCCGGCCGCGGCCGCGATCATGCCTGCGTGATAGAAGAGGGTTGCGTCCTCCGTGCCCTGGGAAAGCGCGGCGGTTGCGGCGGTGCGGGCGTCGTTGATGCGACCGGATTTGTACGAGGCCCAGGCGAGCAGGTCGTAGCCGTACACATCTCGACGTGTCGCGATGTCGGTGCGCGCGTCGCGCAGAACGCGTGCAACGTCGCGGTCGTGATCGAGCAGGAACAGCCCCCAGGCCCGATGGATCGCTCCCGGCTGGCTCAGCGCCGCGACGGCCATCGCGTCGGCAAACGACCGCGCTTGCGCCGTGTCGCCGAGCGCGGCGTACGCATCGCTCATGGCACCTAACGTCGCAGGGTCGAGTTGCACGGCGATGGCGCGGGAGCCGTAGTCGAGCACTGCGTTCCAGTCCCCGGTGGCGGCGGACAGCCGCGTTAGGCCGCCGAGTGCCCGGTAATCTCTCGGGAGCACCGCGAGGGCGCGGTGGAACGACGAGTCGGCCTCCCGGTGCTGGCCAGCCCTGAAATAGAGCTCGCCGAGTCGGTAGTGGAACCACGCCAACTGCTCGCGTGGAACGTCGCTCGATCGCGCCATCCGAGCCGTTGATTGACGGAGGATCGCCTGCGCTTTGTGCAGACGGCCGGTGACCTCGTACCAACGCGCCAGTCGCGCGGCGATGGACGGCTTGTCGGCATCGCCGGAAACGGTGGCGAAGTGCGCCGCCGCGCTGTCGTAGTCGCCGACCTCGAGCTCGACTTCAGCGAGCAGGGCGGCATGGCTCGCATCCGTGCTGTCGGACGCGTACAGCGTTCGTGCCGTGCGAAGGGCTGCCGTGAAGTCGTGCTGCGCGAGCAACGCTGACGTGAGCAATACGTACGTTCCCGCGTTATGCGATGTGCGCAATGCGAGCGAGCGTTCAGCGAGTTGCGCGGCGCGCTCGTAGTCCGGGTAACTGCCGGTCTCCCGTGCCCGCTGCAGGTAGAGGGCCGCGAGGCTGGAGCGGTCGGCGGCACTGAACGAGTCCTCGGCGATGCGCTGCTCGTAGAACGCGATGTTCAGCGAGCGGATCTCCGATTCGCTCTTAGCCGGCGCGGTTGGCGCGGCGGTTACCTTGTGCGGTCGCCCGAAAGCGAAAGCGGCTCCGCCAAACGCGACCGCACCGATCGCAATCCACTCCTTCCGACCCATCGCGCCTCCAACAATTGGGGACTCTGTTCCCAATACGCCGGCTGGGCGCGATCGGATTTATTCAAACCTCCTTCAACCACGAACGCTGAGCGCGCAGACGACGCTTCGCGTCGTGCGCTGCGAACGCTGGACGGCTGTAGGCAGTTGGTTCCAAGTGATCTTCAGCGTTTCCCGCGACTGGGCGAAGCGCCGTCAGCGTTTTCAGCGTTCGTGGTTGGTGGGCGATTTCACACGACTCTGACCCCTTTGGTCCGGCTGCCGACGACCTCGGAGGAAACGGAGAGGAGCCCATCCACGAGCGCGCGAATGTGGGCGCGCGTCGACCGCGGGTTCATCATCGTCACACGAAGGACGCGTCGACCACCGAGCAGCGTTGCCGTAATCCAGCCCGCGCCCGATTTGTTGTACCGCTCCCGGATCTCGCGGTTGATCGCGTCGAGCGTCTCGTCGTCCGCTTGCTTTTCCCCCACATAGCGGAAGCAGAGAATGTTCGAGTCTGGCTCGTGAAGCAGCTCGAACTCCGAGTGCATCGCGAGCTCCTCGCGGACCTGTACCGCCAGATCGCACAGGTGATCGTGCAGCGCCGCGATGCCCCGACGCCCGAGACGCTGGAGCACCACCCACAGCTTGAGCACATCGGCGCGTCGCGAGCACTGGAAGCTCCGAACGCCCTGATCCCGAACGCGCGCTGCGTCGTCTTCGCCATGAAACAGATATGGTGCCCGTTGGGCGAACGCCGCCTGCAGCTCTCGCTCGGAACGGACCAGCAGCATCCCCGCGGGCAACGGCAGCAGCATCATCTTGTGCGGGTCCCACGCGATCGACCGCGCCCGTTCCATCCCGCGCACGCGATGCCGATGCCGGTCCGACATCACCGCCGTCGCGCCATGCGCGCCGTCGATGTGCAGCCAGATTGCTTCGCCGTCGCACAACGCCCCGATCGCGTCGAGATCGTCTATTGAACCCGTTGCCGTGTGACCCGCCGTGGCGACGACCGCCATGATCGGGATCTGCCGCTCGCGCAGCCGCCCGATCTCCCGCTCCAGCGCACCGACATCCATGCGGTAGTTCGTCGACGGAATGACGATCGCGCTGCGCATCCCGAGTCCGAGCTCGGCGACGGCACGAGTGACGGCGTAATGCGTGTGCTCGCCGCAGAGCACAACCGGTCGTGGTTCGGTGATACCGTTCATCCACGAATCGGGGAGTGCGGCGGCGCGCGCGGCGAGAAGCGCCGTGAACGTCGCTTCAGTTCCGCCTGATGTGAGCGTTCCCCCGCTGCCCGCCGGGAAGCTCACCGCGTCGCACATCCAGCGAATGACGCGATGCTCGAGCGATGTGAGCGTCGGCGACATTTCCTCGACGGCCACTGACTGGTTGAGCGCCGAGATCACCGCGTCGGTCCAGACGGCGGTCGACAGCGGAAACGACACCTGGTGGCCCATATACATGGGGTGCGCGAGCCGATTCGCGTCCGCGAGAATATCACGCTCGATACGAGCGACGATCGTCGCGAGGTCGGTGCCCTGCTCCGGCATCGGCCCGTCGAAGCGCGCAGCGATCTCGTTAGGTGAGCGGCCGGATGACACCGGACCTTCACCGCGGCGGGTGGCCTCGAAGTACCTCGTGGCCAGCCCGATGACCTGGGCCGCCACGTCCGCGCTTGCGTCGCCCTCGAGCGTGGCAATGACGTCCGTAACATCTTCCATCATGGACTTCGTTGAGAGGGTGATCCCGTGAGCGGCAGCGTCAGCAGATGCCGCGCCGGCTGCGGATCGTCGCTCAGCGAACATTCGATCTCGGTGATCTCCACCGGCCCATCGACCCGAAACGACAGCAGCGCTCGGCGCTCGGCGGCGCCGAGCTCACGGTAGAAGCTCAGCGTGATGTGCGGCGTGAACGCGAAGCGAGGGCGCGCGTGGGTCACGCCGCTGTGTTTGATGCGTTCGTGCAGCTCGCGAAGTGGCCCGTGCGGATTGAGCTCCAGCACGATGATGTCGGTCTGCATGAACCTAACGGTGTTGCCCACCCGGAGCGTGAGCGGAGGTGTCGACCTCGCGATTGGCTCGAGCTTCGACCGCAGCTCCTCGATCGGCGTTGTCGGAGCGATCGGCCCGGCGCCGGATGACCCGATGATCGTGATGTGCGGCGGCATGAGCCGCGCGAGCTTCGGATCGAAGCGGGCCTGAACCTCGCCGACCAGGGCGGCGAGCGATGGCTGGAGTGGGGCGACGACGTATATACCCGTCCCCGGCCGCCAGCGTCGCGACGGTTTTGCCGGGGACCAGCCTGGCTTTCCCTTCACCGTATTCTCGGTGCCATGGCTCAAATAATATCGGCGCCGGTAAGGCCGGGCCGCCATGTGCTGGTCGCGCCTTGGCGACGATGCCCGTCGGCGGCATCATTCCTGAACCGTGACTACGACCCTCGATGCGACGGCCGCCGTGCGCCGCGCGAATGAGTTTTCCACCGTCGCGCTCGGCGCGCTTCCCTCGCCGCTCGAAGAAGTCCATCGCTTGCGTGCGGCGCTCGGCACCAACGCGCGCATTTTCGTCAAGCGCGATGACGCGATTCCGTTCGGGTTCGGCGGCAACAAGGTTCGGAAGCTCGCCGTCGTCGCAGCGCAGGCGCTCGCCGACGGCGCCGACACACTCATCACGGTGGGCGGGGTACAGTCGAACCATGCCCGCGCGACCGCGGCCACCGCGGCGAAGCTCGGCCTGCGCTGTCATCTGATCGCGAACGGCAATCGGCCCGACAAGCTCACGGGCAACGCGCTGCTCGACGCGCTATTGGGTGCCGAGGTCGAATACGTGGCGGCGCGCACGGACCGCGTGCCGGCGATGAAGCGGGCGGCCGAGCGCATTCGCGCGGCTGGCGGGAATCCGGTCGAGGTACCGCTGGGGGCGTCGACTCCGGTCGGCGCGATCGGTTTCGTGCGGGCCGTCGGAGAGCTGCTCGATCAGGGCGTGCGGCCGGACGTCATCGTTCACGCGACGTCGTCGGGGGGAACGCAGGCCGGCCTCACTGCCGGGTGTGTGCTGCACGGACTCTCGACGCGCGTGATCGGTGTCAGTGCGGACGATCCGGCAGCCGACGTCGAGCACCAGGTTCGCTCGATCATCGACGGCATGAAGGCGCCGCTCGGATCCGTCATGGAGGCGATCGCACGCGACGCGCGGATCGAGGTCGACGACACGTTCGTCGGTGGCGGCTATGGCGTGCCGACGCCGGCGTCTATCGAGGCGCAGGGGCTCGCTGCTCGCACGGAAGCGCTGTTCGTGGACCACACCTACACGGCGAAAGCGCTCGCGGCCCTCGTTCAGTACGTGCGCGACGGTCGGATTCCGGGCGACGCGACGGTGGTGTTCTGGCACACAGGTGGGCAGGTTGGGCTGTTTGCCTAACGGCGCCAGTCCTACCAGCTTCCCCGCTCCCCTGTGGCTGTGACGACCGCGGCGAGGCGCTCGGCCGCGTTGCGCCAGTTGGTCTCCACGGCCGCCTGCGCGGCGGGCGCGTTGCCGGCGCGAATCGCCTTGACGATCGCGCGGTGCTCGACCACGGACGTGTGCAGCTCCGACGTGAGCATGCTGACGTAGAGCCGTTCGTAGCGCTCCGCCTGCGGCTTCACCGTGTCGTGCAGCGACCGTACACGACGCCCGGCCGCTTTCATGTAGCAGCGGTGGAACCGTTCATCGAGCTCGAAGATCCGACCATGGTCGGGGCGCGGAGCCGCCGCCGCGGCGCGGAACGCGTCGTTGATCTCGGTCAACTCGGCAGCGAGCGCGGTGCGCTCGGCGCTCGTGCCTAACGCAGCGCGGGACGCCGCCAGGCCCTCGAGGGCGCCGACGAGCACGAACAGCTCGTGCGCGTCCTCGCTGGTGAGCGGCGCGACCGTGGGGCGCGTCTGCTGGAGCGTCGGCGAGTCGACGACGTACCCTTCCTGCTGCAGCCGCTGAAGCGCGCCGCGCACCGGCGTGCGACTCACGCCGAGCCGGCTCGCGACATCCGTTTCGACGAGGCGCGTACCCGGCGCGAGCCGCCCGTCTATGATCAGGGCGCGGAGGCGCTCGTAGACCTCCTGCGGACGGGCGTGCTTGCGCGAGCTGGCAGACGTGTGCATAATTGTATCGTAATTTGTATACAAATTTCAGACTATTTACCAGTCCCCCAGCCGCAGTGCAAGAGTCGTCGCTCGCCCCACGCCCGCGCTACGAAGCGGACGGCATCGTCCTTCGCACGCTGACCACCAACGCCGAGTACGACGAGGCCGTCGCCCTCCAGGATGAGATCTGGGGCGCCGGGTTCACGGACCGCGTTCCCGCGTCCATTCTCCGCGTCGCCCAGAAAGTCGGTGGCGTCACCGCCGGCGCGTTCGACGCACAGGACCGAATGCTCGGATTCGTGTTCGGCCTCACAGGTCTGCGCGATGGTCGGCCGGTCCACTGGTCCGACATGCTCGCCGTCCGTGAGGATGCGCGTGGCAAGCAGCTTGGCGAAAAGCTGAAGACGTACCAGCGCGACCTGGTGCATGCCGTCGGCGTCGAGACGATGTTCTGGACGTTCGACCCGCTCGTCGCGCGCAATGCACATTTCAACCTCAACCGACTCGGCGCTCGCATCGCCGAGTACATTCCGAACTTCTACGGGTCGAACACCGGAAGCATCCTGCACGGCGCACTCCCGACGGACCGTTTCGTCGCCGAATGGCAGCTCACGGCAGCCGATCGCAAAACCCGCGACGCGGCGGCACGGCAGCGCGAGCGGCCGGCCGCGGATCTGGCGCGCACGGCCGTCGCCGAGAACGGACGCGTCCGGGTCGTCGAACCGCTGCCGGATGCGAGCCGGGTGCTGGTGCCGGTCCCGCGCGACATCGAAGCCCTGCTCGGCGCCAGCCAGGAAGCGGCGCTCGCGTGGCGCCTCGCGACGCGCGAGGCGATCATGCACTACCTGGCGTTAGGCTATCAGGTCACCGCGTTTTACCGAGGCACCGAGAACGAACTGCCCGCCTACGAGCTCACGCACTCCCCCTCCCGACCAGCATGACCACTCTCCGTCATATCCGGCTGCGCGAGATTCGCCTCCCGCTGAAGGAATCGTTTCGCATCTCGTCCGGCGTGATCTCCGACCGGCGCATCCTGCTCCTCGAGCTCACGGACGTGAACGGCGTCACGACGTGGAGCGAGTGCGTCGCCGGCGAATCACCCAACTACACGCCCGAAACGATAGACACAGCGTGGACGGCCATCACACAGTGGGTTGCGCCGCGCGTGCTGGGAAAGGCGTTCGAGCAGCCGGGTGACATCCACGTCGCGCTGGACAAGGACTTCCGCGGCCACAACATGGCGAAGGCGGCGGTGGAGATGGGCATGTGGGGGCTGGCCGCCATGGCGGCCGGACTCCCGCTCGGCAAGTTCATCGGCGGAACCCGAACCTCGATCCCGACCGGCATCTCGCTCGGCATCGAGAAGACCCCGGCCGCGCTCGTGGACAAGGCGCGCGCCGCGGTGAAGGAAGGGTACCGCAAGGTCAAGATCAAGATCATGCCGGGATCCGACGTCGAGTTCGTGCGCGCGGCGCGCGAGGAGCTCGGGCCATCAGCGCCGCTCATGGCCGACGCCAACAACGCCTACACGCTGGACGACATCGATCGCCTCGCGGAGCTCGACACGCTCGACCTGATGATGATCGAGCAGCCGCTCGCCTGGGATGACATCGTTCGCCACGCCGAGCTGCAGAAGCGCCTCGAGACGCCAGTCTGCCTCGACGAGTCGATCACATCGCTCGACCGTGCGATCGACATGCACACGTTAGGCAGCGGGCGGATCATCAACATCAAGCCGGGCCGCGTCGGCGGGTACGGGCCGTCCATTGCCATCCACGACTTCTGCGAGCAGCACGGCATCCCGGTGTGGTGTGGCGGCATGTTCGAGAGCGGCATCGGTCGCGCCTATAACGTCGCGCTGGCGTCGCTCTCCAACTTCACCAAACCGGGCGATGTCTCACCGAGCGCGCGTTACTGGGCGCGCGACATCGTCACGCCGGAGTGGACGATGGACGCGACGGGGATGGTCAAGGTCCCGCTGGATCGCCCGGGCATCGGCGTCGATGTCGATCTCGATCGTATCGACCAGCTCACGACACGGAGCGCGGAGCTGGGGCAGTAGCCATGTCGGTCCTGCTCCCTTCCCTCCGCGGGTTGTTCCGGGACGAGGACGTCTCGTTCCTCGTCGACCTGAGGCGTGACCTCCATCGACACCCGGAGCTGTCATGGAAGGAGCATCGGACGTCGGCGCGGCTTGCCGACGTCGTGAAATCGTTAGGCGCCGTCGACATCCGGACCGTCGCGAACACGGGCGTCGTCGCCCGGTTCGCGGGGCGCGATCGACGCGCGCCCCTGGTAGCGGTCCGGGGCGACATCGACGCGCTGCCGATCGAGGAAGCCACGGGCCTGCCGTTCACGTCCGCCTCGCCCGGGGTCATGCACGCCTGCGGCCACGACATTCACGGCACGTGGGCCGTTGGTGCCGCGCTGCTGCTAGCGCGCCAGCCGGCTGCCGGTGACGTGCTCGTGGTGCTGCAACCCGCCGAGGAGGTCGGCGAAGGCGCGAAGGCTATTCTCGACACCGGCGCGCTCGACGATGTAAAAGCCATTTTCGGCGGACACGTGGATCGTCGCTTCACCGTCGGTCAGGTCGTCGCCGATGCCGGACCACTCGCCGCGTCCGCCGATTCGTTCGAGATCGAGCTCCTCGGCAAAGGCGCTCACGGCGCGCGCCCGCACGAATCGGCCGATCCGATTGTGGGCGCGGCGGCGCTGATCACGGCGCTGCAGACGATCGTGGCTCGGCGCATTGACCCAGCGGCGCCCGCGGTGGTCACGGTCGGGTCGATTCACTCGGGTACAGCCTCGAACATCATCCCCGAGCGCGCGGCACTTACCGGAACGCTCCGCGCCACAACGCCGGAAACGCGCGCGGCCATCGGAAACGAGGTGCGCCGCATCGCCGAGTCCGTCGCGGAGTCGTATCGCCTCACGGCGCGCGTCACGGTGAACCTCGGCACTCCACCCATCGTCAACCCGGTTACCGGCGCCAGCTGGGCACGTCAGGCAGCGGCAGCGGTGTTGGGCGAAGCCGCCGTGGTGCCGTTCGGCCTAACGAACATGGGAGGCGAGGACTTCGCGTTTTACCTCGAGCGCATTCCTGGATGCTTCATGCGGATCGGCGCGCGCGAGGAAGGCGGCGAGCGCACCGCTGCCCATTCACCGCGATTCACCGCGGCCGAAGAAAGCATCTTCGTCGGCGCGGCAGTCCTCGCCGAATCGGCTCGAGTCGCCTCTGCAGCTCTGGCACTTTGACAGGAAAGGCCGCAACTCACTGGTAATTGGTTACTGGAATTGGTTACAGGTAATCAGAACCCCCGGGATGCCTCTCTCTGCGAGATGAGCATTCCGGGGGTTCAAATAACCAATTACCACTACCAGTAACCTGTTACCAGTGATTGTTGACGCCTAACGCCCCTGTCGCCAGCGGGACGCGTCCCGCCGCACCGCGTCGAGCAACGCCTGCGGCAGCACCAGGCTCACCGGCTTCCGCTCGTTGGAGCCCACGACTTCCACCGAGTACGCACCGGGCTTGGCGAAGTCGTCGAGCCGGAAGACGAGCAACCGCTCCTCGCGGATCGGCCGCTTCTTGTCCTGATAGTCCTTCGGGTTGACCACCGCCGCGATCCGGGCCGAGTCGAGCGCAAGAACCTGCTGGCCGTCGCGGAGCAACTTCGCTGAACGGATGTCCACCTTGTCCTTCCCGGACTCGCTCAGCTCGGGGAACCGCTTGTATCGAAGCTCCGGCACACCATCAGGAACGACACCGAGCACGACGACCGCACGCCGTTCACTGACCGTCGGGCGAAAGCCAGCCCACGCCTGAATGGGATCGACCAGCTCATACGGATATTTGTTGAGCTGGAACGGCGAGTCCCAGTACGCCTTCGTGCGAGCGATCGTCGAGTCTCGCCAAGCCAGCATCGTGGGCGTCATAGCCAACACGCGATAGCCCTGACCGCCAGCGCGATACGGCACGAGGTCGAACGTGTCCTTGCGGCTCGCCTCACGAACGGCGTCGAGCGAATACGCCGGCGTTGGCCACGCCGGAAGAACCGTGGCGCTCGGCGCCGTGTATCCGTCGCGTGTCACGCGGGCCTTTGCCGCGCGGACGGCCGCATCGACTGCCGGTGCCATCGCGAAGGTCGACTGCCCACCCTTTTGCGTGGCCACCGCGACGACCGACGACGCAACCGAGACCACCGGCCGACCGGCGTCTGCGCGACTGATCGCTAGCGCCGGCCGCGTCTTGCCGTCATCTCCCGCTTTCGCCGCGCCACGCTTCTGCACCGATCCGGCGCCTAACGCGACGAGCGAATCGCCACCCTTCACCGCGGTGTCCCCGCCAACGGAAAGCACCCGGTAGCCTGACCAGGGCTGCAGGGCGACGGCAACCACCGCGACGCCGGAACCACGATCGCTCGAGGCAACACGGCCCCGTACGCGTGTCGATCCGTCCAGCTGGACGTCCACCACGCTGTCCGTTGGCACGAGAGCCGTCGACGTCACGACGAGGCCTGTGCCTCGGGCCGTGTCGGCGAGGAAGCCCGTGCCACGACCCTCCGTCGACGCCACCGCGACCACGCCAGTTCGCATCCGCAGTGCAGCCGAGTCCAGCGCCAGGCCCACTGGCGTGGCGGCGGCAACGGGAGCCGGAGCGGAATCCTGGGCCGGGGCTGCTGGGGTTGGAGCCGGTGTGGCAGCGACGGCGGAGTCGACCTTCGGCCGAACGCTGTCGGCGCTGGACGTGACGGGCGGCGTGACCGGTTCGATGGTCGCCGATGACCCGCCGCTTCTCGCGAGGAGAACCGCCGCGACTCCCGCGACCAGAACTCCACCGGCGATGATCGGGATGCGGTTTTTTGGCCGAGGCGCCGGGGTCGCCGCCACTTCGGAGGTCGGCGCGTCTACGCCGCCGTCTGCCGTGCCGCCAACGGCGGCCCGTTCAGCTGTTGGCGTGTCGGTTCCCGTCACCTCCTGCCGGCTCGTCGCAGCGATCAGCGTCGGGATCGACTCAGTGTTACGCTCACCGGAAGGCGTGGTGACGGCAACGGCGGGCTCCGAGCCCGCCCACTCACCCGCCGACGCGGTTTTGGGCCCTTCCCCGGTACGTTCGCCGCGATCCGTCGGAACCTCGAGAGTAGGCATCCCTCGCGCAGGCGTGAACACACGTGGCGGTGTCAGGCGCCGCGTCGAGATCGCGCTGAGGTAGTGCTCCTCGGTCGTCGTGATCGGCAGCTCGGCCATCGACTCCGTGAAGTCACGCGCGAACTCGAGAACGTCGGAGTAGCGCTGAGCCGGATCCGCGTGCAGCGCCTTGTCGAATACGGTCTGGAGAGTGGCAGGCCACGTGACGTCCGGCTTGACGACGGCGAGTCGGCGCGGCGGCTGCGTGAGCCGAGCGAGCAGATGATCCGTCGTGCTGCCAGAGCCGAAGGCGTGCGCACCGGTCACCGTGTGATAGCCCACGAGCGCGAGCGAATAGATGTCCGTCCGCGCGTCGAGCTGGTCACCGGCAAACTGCTCGGGACTCATGTACTCCGGCGTACCGACCGCGATGCCGGTGGACGTGAGCTGCTGTGACTCTTTCGCCATCACACGCGCGATGCCGAAGTCCACGATCTTCACGTGGTCGGTACCGGCGCGCGACTTCGCCAGCATGATGTTGTCGGGCTTGAGATCCCGGTGAAGTATTCCGAGCCCGTGGGCGGCGCTGAGGGCGTCCGCCGTCTGCGAGATGACGTCCGCTGCCCGGATGGGACTGAGGACCTTCTCCTCGGCGAGGACCTTCGCGAGCGAATCGCCGTCGATGAACTCCATGGCGAGGTAGATCAGCCCGGAGGGCGTCTCGCCGAAGTCGTACACGGCACAGACATTCGGGTGCGAGATCTGACTCGCGTTTTCGGCTTCGCGGTTGAAGCGGACCACGGCGACCGGGTCGCTCATCAATTGCGGGCGCATGATCTTGACCGCGCACCGCCGCTTCATTCGCACGTGCTCCGCCAGATATACCTGGCCCATGCCGCCGTCGCCGATCTTCGAAACGACGCGATAGCGATCGGCAATGATCGACCCGACGAGATCCGTCGAGTTCTGGGCCTGAATCAGGGCGGCGCCATCGAGGAAGCAGAACATGTGGTCCGCCTCGTAGCGCGTGCCACACTGCGGGCAGACTTTTTCGTTTGCCACGAAAGCTCCCCA
Organism: Gemmatimonadaceae bacterium; assembly: GCA_036509075.1. Taxonomy (GTDB): domain Bacteria; phylum Gemmatimonadota; class Gemmatimonadetes; order Gemmatimonadales; family Gemmatimonadaceae; genus JAJKIV01. The sequence goes on along the minus strand of DATCGG010000187.1, from coordinate 6,578 downwards.
GGGCTCGCTTCATCCGCCGGCGCATATGGGCCGGCGACTCACCAGGGTTGATCGCGCCCGGCGAGGTCGTAAGCAGTGAGAATGTAGACTACGTGCGCGACCGGTCAACCTCCGGCCCCGTCACCATTTCCACGATGACCGACCGTTGGCGGCGCACATGCCACCGACGTCGAAGAGGGCACTTTGGCAACGCGATTCTGGAAACCGCACACGGCGACCACGCGTCCATTGAGACACAGTCGTTTGCCCATAGAACTCCCCAGATGAGCGCACGCCCGCTCCCGATTTCAGCAGCGTCGCAACCTCGTCGAGTCTGGTGGTACGCGGCAGTCATCGCACTCGCCGGCGTCGCCTCGACGACCGGGCTCTCGAACGGCTTTGCGCTCGACGATCTCGCGCTCGTGGCAGACAACGCGCGCGTACATTCGCTGGAACAGTGGTGGCGCCTGTTCTCCCTTCCGTACTGGCCGCCGCAGTACGGCGCCTCGCTCTACCGCCCGCTCGTTACGATCGCCTATGCGGTGCAATGGTCCGCGGGCGGCGGAGCGCCGTGGGTGTTTCATCTGGGCAGCGTCGTGTTGTACCTCGCGCTCTGTGCGCTGGTGCTCGCGCTTCTGCTCGAGGTGCTCGCCCCGGTTCCAGCCTTGATCGGCGCCGTGCTGTTCGCGGTGCATCCGGTCCACGTGGAGGCCGTCGCCAACGTCGTCGGACAGAGCGAGCTGCTGGCGTCGCTGGCCGTAGTCGCCGCGTGCGTCATCTACCTTCGCGCACGCCAAACCGGCCGGCTCGGTGCTTCAGCGATCCTGTCGCTCTGCGCGCTGTACGGCTTCGCCGTGCTGTGCAAGGAGCACGCGCTCCTTCTTCCCGCGCTGCTCGCCGCCATCGAGTGGTTCGTGGTCGACGGTCCCGCCCCATCGAAGTCGCACGGACTTGCCCAGCGCGTCCGCGTCACGGTACCGCTCGTCGTCGGCCTCTTCGTGGTCGCCGTGGCCTACATGACCACGCGAACGATCGTCGTTGGCGAGTTGTTAGGCGAGAAACACCTCGTTCCGGTCCACGGCGTTCGGCGGCTCTGGGTCATGATGGTCGTCGTGCCGCAATGGCTCCGTTTACTCGTCTGGCCGGCACACCTGTCCGCCGAGTACAGCCCACGACAGATCGAGATACCGGCGGGCCCCGGATCCGAGATCGCGCTCGGATGCGCGATCCTTCTGGCATGCGTCGCCGCATTCGTTGCGTTAGGCAGAGGACCCGACGCGACCCGAGCTGAGCGCAGCGCCACTCGGCTCGGATTCGCGTGGCTGGCCATCACGCTGCTCCCGGTGAGCAACCTGTTCTCGGTGATGCTCGTCGCGGAGCGCACGCTTCTTTTGCCGAGCGTCGGCGCAGTGCTGGTCGCCGGAGCGGCCGTCTCGTGGGCGACTCAGAGCAGCGCCCAGTGGAGCGCGAGCGCGGGAGCTCGCGTGGGTGTGGCGACAGTGGTCGCAGCGCTCGTCGCTGCCGGCGCGATCCGAAGCCGCGAGCGGCAGCGCGTGTGGCGCGACAACGCGACGCTGTTCGCCCAGACGGCCGAGGACGCACCGCGGAGCTATCGCGCCCAGTTCTTCTACGGGCAGCTCCTGTTCGAGCAGGGCAGACGCGCCGAAGGCGAACGCCGACTGAAGCTGGCGATCGCGCTCAACCCAACGCCGTCGGACGTGTCGCCGCTCAACTACCTCGCGACGCAGTACCGGGACGCGGGGCTGTGCCCGCAGGCGCTGCCACTCTACGAGCGCGCACTCGCGAACGACGAGACACGACCGGACGTGCGCTACGGCATGGCCGCGTGCCTGCTCGAGATGGGCCGGGTGCGTGAAGCACGCCAGCTGGCGCAGGAGGGCGCCCGACGCGGCGACCTGAAGGCGCTGTTCCTCCAACTCATCGCGCGGTCCGACAGCGTTACGTCTGCCGGCGGCTGAGCACCGCAAGAGCAGCGCAGCACCGGCTCCGAACGACTCGTCCCCGTTTGGGCGCCACGTGGCCCTGCCGGTTGACAACGGCGCGAAAAAGGTGAAGTCTACCTATGTAGAGTTTTACATAGGAGCCAAAACCGCGTGCGACCGACCCGTCTCACCCTGCCGACCGCCATGGTCCTCATGGCCGTCTCCCGCAATTACCGCTACGGATTCGACATCTCGGACGCCACCGGACTGCCGAGCGGCACCGTGTACCCAGTGCTGCGGCGGCTGGAGGAGGCCGGCCTGCTCCGCTCACGGTGGGAAGCCGTCGAGACGGCGCGGTCCGAGCAGCGACCGCCCAGGCGGTACTACACGGTGACGGGATCCGGAACGCAGGCGGTCCGTGACGCGATCGATAGGTATCCAACGCTGGACCGGGCGTTCGACCGACCCTCGTCGCCCGAGCCACGACCCGCGTGACATCCCCAGCAGCTGGACACGAGCCGCTGGATGGGCGCAAGACCATCCCGCCAGCCTCGATGCACGACTCACCGCCGGGCAGCGTCATCGTCGCGGCCTGTGCGACGATCGTCCCGCCCGACCGCCGAGCCGAATGGCAGGCGGAGTGGCTCGGCGAGCTGGCGTATGCCTGGAGCGTCAGGCGACGCGGACACGACACACCAGTTTCGGCGCGCGTCACGCTGTGGCTGCGCGCCCTGGGCGCCGCGCCCGACGCCGTCTGGTTTCGACGCCACCATGGAGGCGACTCGATGCTCTCTCAGGACCTTCGTTACGCGCTGCGCACCCTCGTTCGGTGGCCCGGCTTCTCGGCCGTGGTCATCCTGACGCTCGCGTTAGGTATCGGCGCCAGCGCGGCCATCTTCAGCATCGTCAATGCGGTGTTGCTGCGGCCGCTGCCGTACCCGAGCCCGGAGCGGCTCGTGTTCGTGTTCGGAACCCCCACTGACGGTGACTCGGCAAAGGTCGGACGCGGCAGCTCGTATCCGGACTTCGCCGACATCCGCACGCGCAGCCGCTCGTTCACTCAGCTCGCGGCATTCTCGGTCCGGCAGACGACCGTGACCGGCAAACAGTTCGAGCCCGGAATCGTGTCGGGGGCGCCCGTCACCGCCAACCTCTTCCCGATGCTCGCCGTGTCGCCCCTGCTTGGGCGAACGTTCTCGGCCGAGGAGGACAGGCCAGGCGCGCCGCCGGTGGTGATCGTGAGCAACGAGTTCTGGCAGCAGCGGCTCGGCACGAACCCTAACGTGATCGGCTCGTCGATCTCACTGAACGGAACGCCGGCGACGATCGTGGGCGTGATGCGACCGCGCTTCACGTTCCCGGGCGCAACCGCCGTCTGGTATCCGGCCGGAGAGCCGACCGATCCGCGCATGCGCGGACAGCACAGCTTCACCATTCTCGGCCGGTTGGCACCCGGCGTCACGATGCCAACGGCCGACCGCGAGGTGGCAGGCATCGCGAAGCAGCTCGAGACCGAGTACCCGTCGGACAACGCGAAGCGCGGTGCGCGCGTGCAGTCGATGACCGAGGCGATCGTGGGGAACGTGCGACCGCAGCTGTTCGTGCTGTTGGGGGCAGTCGCGCTCGTACTGCTCATCGTGTGCGTGAACGTCGCCAACCTGTTCCTCGCCCGCGCCACGGCGCGGACCCGCGAGGTGGCGGTGCGAACCGCGTTAGGCGCCGGCAGCCGCCGCCTGGCTCGCCAATTCCTCACCGAGAGCTTCGTCGTCACGACGATCGGCAGCGTGCTGGCGCTGGTCGTCGCGTACTGGGGGAGCAAGCTCCTCGTGTCGAAGGCTCCAACGTCGATCCCGCGCGCGAGCGAGATCGGGATCGATGTGAACGTTCTGCTCTTTCTGTTGGGACTCGCTGTGGTCACGGCGCTGATCTTCGGCGTGCTCCCGGCGCTGCAGATGTCGCGAGGGATGCCGATCGCATCGCTGCGCGAAGGCGGCCGCGGCGCGCGCGGTGGACTGGCTCGCCGCGGTCTTCGGCAGGCGCTCGTGGTGTCGGAGGTGGCGCTGGCCGTCGTGCTGGTGGTCGGCGCATCGCTCCTGGTGAAGAGCTTCTGGAAGATGGAGCGAGTGGATCCGGGATTCGTCCCCGATCGCATGCTCGTCGTGCAGATTCAGCTGCCGCAGTCCCGATATGGCGGCTACGCGGATGGCGATCGCGTGCGTGCGTTCTACGCCGACGTCTATCGGCGCGTGGCCGCGCGACCCGAAGTCCAGTCCGTGGCGGTGGCGATGCAGCATCCTCTCGCGCCTGGCTGGACGTCGAGCTTCACGATCGACGGACGGGAGCCGCCGCCAAGCGGGCAGGAGCCTGAATCGAGCATCCGACCAGTAATGCCCGGATATTTCCGCGCGGTCGGCGCGAAGCTGCTTCGCGGGCGGGAGATCCAGGAGTCGGATGGTGTGGGCAAGCCGGGCGTCGTCGTGATCAACGAGGCGTTCGCGCGGCTGCACTTCCCTAACGAGGACCCGATCGGTCGTCGGATCCTGCGCGGGTCGTGGTGGAAAGGGATGCCGGCCTCGTACGAGATCGTCGGCGTCGTGGCGGACGAGCGCTTCAACGGCCCGCGCGCGCCGGCGGACCCGGCAACCTATTTCTCGCTCGCGCAGTTCACGTTCAACGACAACTGGCTGCTGGTGCGGACGAAGACGGATGCGAAGGCATTCGTATCGACACTGCGCCGGATCGTATGGTCGATGGACCGGGATCTCCCGCTCGAGAACGTGCAGACGATGAACGAGCTGCTCGGCGATTCGGTCGCCGATTCCCGGTTCAACACGGCGTTGTTGTCGTTGTTCGCGGTTGTCGCCCTGCTGCTCGCGGCGATCGGGATCTATGGCGTTCTGGCGTACACGGTCGCGCAGCGCACGAGCGAGATCGGGATCCGCATGGCGCTCGGCGCTCAGCGATCGAGCGTTCTCCGGCTGGTGGTGGGGAACGGGGTGACGCTGGCGATCATTGGTGTGGCCATCGGCGCGGCCGTCGCGCTGGTTGCGACGCGTTCCCTCGAAAAGCTGGTGTTCGGCGTGAGCACGACGGATCCCGGGGTGTTTGCGTTCGTCGCGCTGGCGCTGACGGCTGTCGCCGCAACAGCGGCGGCGATTCCCGCGCTCCGGGCGAGCCGCGTGGATCCGATCGAGGCACTGCGTAGCGAGTAGCCGCGGATCCAAGCATCACGGTAAGGCAAGCCTTTTTCGGGAACTGCGATGAAGCTGATCTTGCGGAAACCACCGGATACTGCGTAACGGGTTAACTTCCTCACACCAAGAGTTCGGAATTTTGGATAAACGGCCTCGGGGAGCTCACACGTCCCGAGGCCTTTTTTCTCAGATCTGGGCTCGTTGCGAGCGCGAGTGTCACTGCAAAGTCGGATCAGGCAGTTTCCGCAATATCCGCTTCATTGCAGTTCCCAAAAAAGGCTTGTCCTACAAGGATGGCTGGATCCGCGACGATGTCAGCGCACGATCCATTTCAGGACCTGGAATGCCCAGCCGATGCTCATGAGGGCAATCGGGAATAGCGTCAGGCCGACCGAGAAGACCAGCCCCTGACGGAACAGCGCCGGACCGACGCGAGGCGTCTCCTCACGCCAGGCGCGCTGCATCGCCGCTTCGGTCACGAAACCGAACGAATAGAACAGGTTCGCGAAGAACCCGTACATGAGGACGCCCGGCCAGGCGACCGGCATGTTCATCGACAGCGGCGGGAGCAGCGCGATGAACTTCACGGCCGCCAGTGTCACGAGGCCGGCTCCGCCGACGATCACATTGAACGTTAGGCGTCGCGACTCCCACCACCGGAAGATACTGGCGGTGCTTCGGACCTCGGCGGGCGCTGGAAAGAGCAAACGCGTCAGGGCAGACACTCCGGTACTCCGAACGGGCCACGAGCCAACATACATCGAGCCAGCCGTTGCATCAAGTACTTTGCGTTGTAGAGCACGGATCTCTGGTGTGCCTGGAACTCCCCGTCGAATTCGTGGTATCGTCTAGCACGAGCTCGCTCACCCGCGACTGCCCGCCCCCCGCATGGCGAACTACATCACGCTCATCCGGACGCTCCTCTCGTTCGCTGTCGTTGCCATGCTGCACGTGCGCACGAAGTGGATGTACGTGGCCGCGTTCATCCTGACCATCGTCCTCATCTGGATGGACGCGCTGGACGGCTACGTCGCCCGCGTTCGGAAGGAAACCTCGAAGCTCGGCGCCGTCGTGGACATCCTTGGCGACCGGGTCGTCGAGATGTCGTACTGGATCGTCTTCGCGAAATTCGGATGGGTGCCGCTGTGGGTCGCGATCCTCGTCTCGGCGCGCGGCATCCTCGTCGACGGCATCCGCGCGCTGGCGCTCGAGCGCGGCATGACGGCGTTCGGCTCGACGACCATGATGCGGTCGAAGCTCGGAACGCTGCTCGTGAGCTCGCGGCTGAGCCGAGCCCTGTATGGAGGCGCGAAGACGCTCGCGTTCTCGTTGCTCATACTCGCGTTCGCACCAGGTCTGTTCCGGCACATCGGCCCGATCGTAACCTGGCTCGCCTACGCGAGCGTGTACACGACCGTCGTCATGTGCGTTCTGCGAGGCCTACCGGTCGTGGCCGAAGCGA
>DATCGG010000186.1:0-2938 GCA_036509075.1 Gemmatimonadaceae bacterium | reverse complement strand
CGTAGTATCTGCGCCGCATGATCGCGCGAGGCGGCGACACCGCGCGCGGCGATTCTCGCTTCACGAGCACGACTGGAGGATTCGTGGCCCACGTACCGTCAGACATCGAGATCGCACAGAACGCAAAGCTGCGCCCGATCGTCGACGTCGCGAAGGAGCTCGGTCTCGGAGCCGATGATCTCGACCTGTATGGGAAGTACAAGGCGAAGATCGGGCTCGATATCGCCGAGCGCTCCGCTCGCGGGAAGCTTGTTCTCGTCACCGGCATCAATCCGACCGCCGCGGGCGAGGGCAAGACGACGACAGCGGTCGGCGTCACGCAGGCACTCAGAAAGATTGGACAGAACGCCACGTTATGCATCCGCGAGCCCAGCCTCGGCCCGGTCTTTGGCGTGAAAGGCGGCGCAGCGGGCGGTGGGTACGCGCAAGTCATTCCGATGGAGGACATCAACCTTCACTTCACGGGTGACTTCCACGCGATCTCGAGCGCGCATGCGCTGCTCGCGGCGCTGCTCGACAATCACCTGCACCAGGGCAACGCACTGAAGATCGACCCGCGCCGCATAACATGGCCACGCACGATCGACATGAACGATCGAGCGCTCCGCGACATGGTCATCGGGCTCGGCGGCGTCGCAAACGGTGTGGTGCGCGAGGATCGTTTCGTCATCATTCCCGCGAGCGAGGTGATGGCCATCGTCGCGCTCGCAGCGGGGCCGGCCGATCTCGAACGGCGACTCGGACGCATCATCGTCGGCTCCACGGCGGGAAGCGAACGTAAACCGGTGCTCGCCTCCGACCTGAAAGCGGCCGGTGCGATGGCGCTGTTGCTCAAGGATGCGATCCGTCCGAATCTCGTGCAAACGCTCGAGGGTGGCCCCGCGTTCGTGCACGCCGGCCCGTTCGGTAACATCGCGCATGGCTGCAACAGCATTCTCGCGACGCGCTCGGCGTTGTCGCTTTCGGACGTCGTCATCACCGAAGCCGGATTCGGATCCGACCTCGGCGCCGAGAAGTTCTTCGACATCAAGTGCCGTTTTGGCGGGCTTGACCCGAAGGCCGCGGTGCTCGTTGCGACCGTTCGCGCCCTCAAGCTGAACGGCGGCGCGCACAAGAGCAGCCTGCAGAAGGAAGACCTGGGGGCTCTCGAGCGCGGGCTGCCGAATCTCGAGTGTCACATCGAAAACGTTAGGCAGTTCGGCGTGCCGGTCGTCGTCGCCGTGAATCGCTTCACGACCGACAGCGACCGCGAGCTCGAGATGGTGGCCGACTGCGCCGCGAAGGCTGGTGCGCGTGTGGCGCTCAACGAGGTTTGGGAGAAGGGAGGCGAGGGCGGCATGGAGCTCGCGCGCGAGATCATGACCATGCTCGCTGCCGGTGACAGCTGCTTCGCGCCGATCTACCCGACCACGGCGCCGATCCGTCAGAAGATCGACGCGATCGTGCAGAAGGTGTACGGCGGTGAAGGCGCCGACTATTCGGCGAAGGCTGAGCGTTCGATCCAGTACCTCGAGTCGATTGGGCTTGGCGACACTCCCGTGTGCATGGCCAAGACGCAGTACTCGCTCACCGACGATGCGACCCGACTCGGTCGGCCGCGCGGATTCCGTATTACCGTTAACGAGGTGTACCCGGCAGCTGGCGCGGGCTTCGTGGTGGCGCAGGCGGGTGACATCATGACCATGCCCGGGCTTCCGAAAGAGCCGGCAGCCGAACGAATGGCCATTCGCCCCGATGGTTCGATCGTCGGGCTGTTCTGAGGAGACATTGTGAGCGTTCGTATCGTCCACACCGAGAATGCCCCGGCCGCCATCGGCCCGTACTCGCAGGCCGTCGTCGCGGGCAATTTCCTGTTCACCGCGGGGCAGATCGCGCTCGACCCGGCCACCGGCCAGATCGTGCAGGGCGACGTCAGCGCGCAGACCGAGCGCGTCATGAGCAACCTGGCGGCCGTGCTGGAGAATGCCGGGGCGAGTTGGTCCGATGTCGTGAAAACGACCGTGTACCTTCAGGACATGGCCGACTTCCCGCGCGTGAACGAAGTGTACGGTCGCGTGATGGGTGAAGCGCGCCCCGCACGATCGACCGTGCAGGTTGCGGGCCTTCCACGCGGCGTCCTGGTTGAAATCGACGTCATCGCAATCGTTAGGTAGGTCGCCGGACGGGTTTTATGACGAACTCTCGCGAGGACATCTTCCGCTTGACGCAGTTCGCGCGCTGCGCGGGTTGAGCGTCCAAGATGGGTCCGGGCGACCTGTCCTCCGCGCTCGCGCCGCTCGCGCGAAAGTCCGATCCGCGAATCCTCATCGGTCACGAAACGTTCGATGACGCGGGGGTTTTTCGCGTATCCGATGACGTCGCGATCGTGCAGACGGTCGACTTCTTCGCGCCGATCGTTGACGACCCGTACGAATTTGGACAGGTCGCGGCGGCGAACGCGCTTTCGGACATCTACGCGATGGGCGGGACGCCGCTTACCGCGCTGAACATTGCCGCCTTTCCCACGGGGCGCCTGCCCCTCGAGATTCTCACCGAGATTCTCCGTGGCGGTCAGGACAAGGTCCACGAGGCTGGCGCGCACATTATCGGCGGCCACACGGTCATCGACGACGAGATCAAATACGGCCTGTCTGTGACTGGACGCATCGACCCGGCGTCGATGCTCACGAACGCGAATGCGAAGCCCGGTGATCGGCTCGTTCTCACGAAACCGATCGGCAACGGCATTCTTGCGACCGCACTGAAACAGCAAACGCTCGACGCCAACGCCGTGGAGGCGGTCATCGCTCTGATGTGCGACCTGAATGCGACGGCCAGTCGTGCGGCCCTCGATGTCGGTGCCCGATGCGCAACGGATATCACGGGCTTTGGTTTGCTCGGCCACCTCTCGCACATCGCTCGGGCGAGCGACGTCACGATACGAGTGCGGATCGCGTCC
>DATCGG010000185.1:0-3167 GCA_036509075.1 Gemmatimonadaceae bacterium | reverse complement strand
CTCCGACTCGGCGCCCTCCTGGGACAGGGAGGGTTCGCCGCCGTTTTCCGCGCCCACGATCCGTTCCTCGAGCGCGACGTCGCCATCAAAGTGTTGGATCCGTCGCTCGCCGTCGACGCCGCCCTCGAGGAGCAATTCCTGCACGAAGCTCGGACGATCGCCGCGGCCGAGCATCCGCATATCGTGCCGCTGTACTCCGCCGAGTCGACCGGAGGGCTGCTGTATCTCGTCATGCGGCTCCTTCCCGGTCGTTCTCTCGAGGACCGGATCGCCGAGGGAAAGCTCCCCGCGGCGGAGGCAGCGCGGATCGCGCTCCAGTGCGCGGGCGCGTTGGCGGCGGCGCACACCGTCGGCGTCGTCCACCGTGACATCAAGCCCGCGAACATCCTGCTCGATGCCAGCGGTAATGCGACCGTCACCGACTTCGGGATAGCGCTCGTGACCTCGCGGCCGGCGCGGGAGCTCCTCGGCTCAACCGCCGGCACCCCGCATTACATGAGTCCCGAGCAGTCGCTCGGCGAGCCAGTGGATGGACGCTCGGACGTCTACGCGTTAGGCATCGTGCTCTACGAGATGCTCACGGGCACCCGTCCCTTCCCGGGGCGCAATGCGACGGAAGTGATCGCGCAACACATCTCGGCGCCCATCCCCAAGGTATCCGAGCGAGAGCCCGAGACCCCGGTGGCGCTGGTTCGCCTCGTGGACCGCATGTTGGCCAAGGACCCGGCGGGGCGACCAACCGCCGCGGAACTTGTGAAAGAATTGGGCGCGGCGAGCGCGCCAGATGCGATGCTCTCACCATCGCAGGTTCGACGTCGACGCTGGAAGCGGCGCGGCATCTACCTGGCCGTCGCCGCGGCGGGGGCGGTGCCCGTGATCGTCATCGGTGTGCGCATCGCATTGCAGGTGATGTCGTTCTTCGTCGGCGGCGGCGAGGGCCCGGATCCCGCGGTGGTCGCGTCAGGCGGTGCGGTGCCGGATTCGATCGTGCGCCTGGCGCGAGAGGCGGGGATCGTGGGCGCGAACGACCGCGTCGGACTCGTCTTCATTCAGGCCAATCATACGTTCGCGGATGCGTTGCTCATCACCGACTCGGCGATCATTCGCCGCACACCCAATGGCATCATCCGGCGCTCGATCCAGGAGAGTGACATCAACCTCCAACCCCTCAAGCGCGGCGGATCCGCGGGCGGGCTCCTCATCGTCAAGCGGAAAGGGGCAGCGCCCGACACGTTGTATCAGGACTTGAGCGGCCGCGAGGCGTTCCGGTTGATCAACGAGTTCACGTCGTGGCAGCGGGCGCAGAAGGCGCAGAAGGCGCGGGATTCCGCCTCCAGGTAGTCGCGCTGGCTCAGCGATACACCGCTGATCGTTAGGCAGTGGTGCGTTCCACGGTCGGATGCACGGTCGTGATGTCGTGCACGCGCTGCTGCGTTCAGAGCACGTCGTCCTGATACTTCGTGGTAATGTTGTCGCGCAGCTCGTGAATCAGCTCGTCGGGTTGCCCTTGGAACTTGCGCCAGATTCGGCGCGCAGTGGCCTGTCCCGTGGGGTCGACTGGGATGCGAATGAGACCGAAGCCGCCGTACAACTGCTTGGGGTCGCTCTTGGGCCCCCACCACTCGGAGCGAGGTGATTCGCGACCGGTTGTCGCGTCGTAGAAGCTGACCGCGTACGACACGGCGTAGCCGGGCACCCAGCGGCCGGTCCCAATGGGCCACGCGAAGTTCGCGGGATTATAGCCCATGCGGCCTATCTTGGGTTTCGGCAGAAGCGTCGGACGGCGCGTCATCTCGGTACGTTCGGAAGGTGTCGCTGCCTAACGCCCTATCTAACTGTCAAAGGCGACGAAACAGGAGTTTGCGGCGGAGCCGCATACAAATCAACACGCCAAAACGCCGGGCGTCGTTGTGAGTCGATCCGAGCAACAATACTTAGGTCTTGACCTTAGTGTTGTCGGACTGTAGAATGTCTCAGGTTCATCGACGCTGCAACGCGGGTTGTCTGGGAAGCGTTGACGAAACCGGATCACGGAGGAAAGAAATGAACGCCCCCGCCTCAATCACAATCACGCCCGTCCGCGTTGCCGATCTGCTCGCCGAGGGCGAGCGGATGCCGGTCTACGTGCATGTCATCGATCATCCTGATGCCCGCGTGCTGGTCGACACCGGCCTGACGGAGCTGCACCCGGCGGTTGCCGACCTCGATCCGCGCCTTTGTCCACTGAGCGAGCAGAGCTTCGACCTCGCAGGCATCGACATCGTCGTCAACACCCACCTGCACTTCGACCACTGCGGCGGCAACCACCTCTTCGCGGGCAAACCGATCTACGTCCAGCGTCGGGAGCTCGACGACGCGCGCAACGCGGAGGACTACACGATTCGCGAGTGGGTCGATGCGCCCGGCGTGCAGTACGTGCCGGTCGACGGCGAGCTCGAGCTGCTTCCGGGTCTCCGGCTCGTCCCGGCGCCGGGCCACACCCGTGGCATGCAGGTCGTCGTCATCGAGACCGGCGGGCGCCCGGTGGTCGTTGGCGGCGACGTGGCGGTCTGGTTTGGTGAGCTCGATGAGCCGCATAGCGAAGGCCAGGTGCTGGTGCGCGCGCTCGACCCCGAGCTGGTCTGGCTCGCGCACGAGCACGAGCCGTGGCGCCCCCGCACCGCCTAACGCATCACGGCATGTGGGCGATCTACTTCGACACCGTGCTCCTCGCGACGCTCGATGAGCGCGACTTCGTCATCCACGGGTAACGCTGAAAAAGTGTTAGGCATGTCCTCGGACACTTTTGTTACCTATCTCTCCGGCTACTCAGGCCGAGGAAGCCCGCCGGGCAGTGACTGCCGCAGCAGCCACCTCGCCCAAGAGTTAACAATCAACTCGCCGATGCCGAAGCCGACAACGGTGAACAAGAAGCGCCACACGGCCCGCGTTCCGCGGCGACGGTACTCCAGCCCGTCGGGCGTCAGGCAATCGTTGCGCCACAGGATGAACGGCTCGAGACCGGTGCGGCTCTCCGGGCGCCGCGCTTTGGCGTGATAGTAGATGCTCGCTGCGAAGTTGTACGCCGCAATAAGCCAGATGGCGAGAAACGAAACCGTCTTGACAGTATTATGGGGCATCGACTGTGGCGGAACTCCATGTCAGTTGCGGCCTAACGCGGGAATTGA
>DATCGG010000184.1:0-3574 GCA_036509075.1 Gemmatimonadaceae bacterium | reverse complement strand
ATGCCTACTTCGGGCCAGCGAACACAGCGGATACAACGGCGGCTTCACCGGCCGCGGTTGCGGCCGCGCTGCGGGTGCTGAACGTCCAACCGGATTCCGGCGACACGGTCGCCCAGCGCGGCCACCCGACTCGCCCGTGGGAAGGCGCCCCGGGCACCACGGTCAAGTGCGACACGCTCGTGACCCCGGCGCCCGTTGGGGACTCGATGCCACTCGATGTGCGCACCGGGCGCGCCGGCCCCAAAACGATCAAGTGCACGACCGCGGACGGGACGCCCGTCGCGCCGCCGGACAGTGGTCGCACGATCTTCGGTCGCGATCTGTTCGCGAACGGCTCAACGCAATTCGACGCCAACTTCGCTGGTCCGGTGGACGCGTCGTACAAACTGGGGCCCGGCGATCAGCTCGTCCTGTTGCTGACGGGGGAGGTGGAGCTCGCGCACCGACTCGATGTCACACGCGAGGGATTCATCTTCATTCCGCAGGTGGGCCAGCTGCACGTCGCGAATCTGTCGTTGGGACAGCTCAATGACATGCTGTACGGCGTGCTCGGGCGCGTGTATCCGGGCGTCCGCCGTGGGGCGAACGCCAAGACCCGATTTTCGGTGTCGGTCGCGCGGCTGCGTTCCCTGCAGGTGTTCGTCACGGGTGACGTCGAGCATCCGGGGAGCTACCGGGTCTCGTCGGCCGGAACGGCGTTGACGGCCTTGTATGCCGCCGGGGGCCCGACACCTAACGGGAGCCTGCGCCGGGTCGAAATCCGGCGTGGAGGAAAGCCCGTCGAGACGCTGGATGTCTACGACTACCTCGTGCGCGGCGACGCGACGCACGACCCACGTCTCGAATCCGGCGACGTCGTGTTCGTACCGGTTCGCGGACCCACGGTCCGCCTCATTGGCGAGGTGAATCGCCCGGCGACCTACGAGATGCGCGCTGGCGAGACCCTAACGGACGTCGTGCGCACGGCCGGCGGGTTTCGACCGACCGCTGTGCCGAGCCGGGTGCAGATCGAACGGATCGTTCCGGCACGTGATCGACGGGATGGCGGCGCCGCTCGCGTGGTGCTCGACGTGAACACGTACGCGACCCGCAACGCGAACGGCGACAATGGGGGCGGGGAAGACACGGTGCAGGTCGCGCTCGAGGACGGCGATGTCGTGCGCGTGTTCTCGATCCCGGATCGGGTGCGCAACCGGATCACCGTGTCGGGCAACGTCTGGCAGCCGGGTTCCCAGGGGTTCGTCGAGCATCTCCGCCTCTCGGACGCGATCGCCCGAGCGGGCGGCGTCCGCACCGACACGTATCTCGGGCAGGTCCTCGTGTCGAGGACGATGCCCGACTCGACCCGCATACAGCTTCGTGCGGGCCTCCGTGCCGACGGGACCGCCGTCGATGACATCGCGCTTGCGCCGGATGACGACATTCGCGTTTTCTCCATCCCCGAATTCCGTTCGAATCGGCAGGTTGTGATCTCGGGCGCGGTGAGGAAAAGCGGACGGGTCGTCTATCGCGACGGGATGACGCTTCGCGACCTCGTCCTGCTCGCCGGCGGGTTGGAAGACGGTGCCTACCTGGGCGAGGCCGAGATCGCGCGGTTCCCCGAGAGCCACGCTACCGGCGCGACCGCGGAGATGATGCACGTGCGGCTCGACTCGACGTACCTGTTCGCCACCGCGGCGGCCGGACCGCCTAACGCCTCACAGGAATTCGTGCTCCGCCCGGACGACCAGGTGCTCATTCTGCGTCAGCCGGACCGGCTCACGCCGCGCTCCGTCGTACTCTCTGGTGAGGTGAAGTTCCCCGGGCGCTACGCGCTCGAGCGCCGTGACGAGCGGCTCCACGGGCTGCTCGAGCGCGCCGGCGGTCTCACCCCGAACGCGGATTCGTCGGGGATCGTGTTCGTACGCGCGCGCGATGGCGTTGGGCGCGTCGGCGTCGACCTGCCGCGTGCGCTCCGCAACCCGAAGGCCGTGGATGACCTCGTGCTTCAGGACGGTGACTCCGTGCACATTCCGCCGTACAGCGGGATCGTCACCGTATCGGGGTCCGTCAACGCGCCGATCTCGCTCGCCTACGTCCCCGGTGCCGATCTGGATTACTATGTTCGCGCCGCCGGCGGTGCTACGCGCAGCGGGGACATGTCGCGGGCGTACGTCAAAAACGCCAGTGGCCGGGTGGAGACGGTGCACCGACGGCCAATGTTCCCCGACGCCGTGCCGAAGCCCGGACCGGGGAGCAGGGTCGTGGTTCCGGAGAAACCGCCGAGCGACAAGGGGCTGTGGGTCGGCAGTCTGCCGGTGATCGCGTCGATCGTGGGGAGCCTCGTGGCTCTGGCGGCGATCCTCGTGAAATAGAAAGCGGTCAAGGCACCCAGCGCAGCTGCGCGGTCACCGACGAAGCCGTCCAGCCCGTGCTCCCGTGCTCGATCATCGTGGACGCCTGAACCTCCAGCCACGGCGTTAGGCGATATTCCGCGCCCGCGCTGCCGCCCACGCTCCGCCCTTCGCGTGCCGGTGAGTAGATGTTGTAGCGGCCGCGCTCGCGCGCGAACACGCGACCATCCGCGCGGAACCGACGCGCCGCGTCGTCGAGGCGTCCATACAGGAGCCATTCGGTACCGTCTCCACCGAGCGGATGGCCGATCGGCTCGCGATCGAGCGTCCACCCATCCATGAACACGTAGTGCCTGTACCAGGTCGCGTAGTAATTGCATGCGCACCCGTTGCAGCTCGAGCACGGCGGCGCGAATGACGCGCGTTCGAGTCCGAGCGAGAGCGTCGGAACACCGGGCACAGACGGGACCTCGAGCCCCGCGACGACGCCCGGAAACTTGATCCACGCCGAGTGGTTGTCGTCGGTTCCCCATTCGACGTACAGCACCGCAGGAACGACAGGAATGGGCGGGCGCCAGCGTGCCTCCACCGATGCGATCCCATTCTCGAATTCACTCCCAGCCACCTTGATGCCGTGCGTGAGGAACATCTCCTTGAAGTTGCGGAACGTGAACGGAGGCTGTCCCTCGCCGCTGAACATGAAAGCCTGCGTCCCGCCAAGGAGCAGGCGCGGATGCGGCGAGATGGACAGGTGGGACGCAAAGACCCACGGGTTGTGCGAGGCCGCGTTGCTGTCGATCTGTGAGAGGAACGTTTCGCCCGAGACCCGGCCGAGATAGCGGAAGAGCCAGGGGAGCCGGATCGGCCGTGCGAGCATGAGGCCCCCGCCGGTGAACGCGGCGTTGCCATTGAACACAATGCCGCCGCCGGCGCCTGGTCCGTAGTCGAGCGGTCGCTTGCCGACCCAGGCGGCTAGCGCTGAGACGCCACCGACGAGCTGCCAGTCGCGCATCCCCCACTCGCCCTCGTTGCGCCCGCCAGCCGCATCCGCCGCGACATAACGACCGGCCAGTCCACCCGCGCGAACTTCGAAATCGCCCTCGTGGAGGTCGGGACGCGGTTCGGGGGGGATGACGTTCTCTCTCGTCCTGTCCGCCGAACGCACAGGCAACAGTTGGCCGTGATCGGAGGAAAATCCGGCGGCCACGTTCGCGTGTGCGAAGCGCGACATGGCGCGCTCG
>DATCGG010000183.1:0-4340 GCA_036509075.1 Gemmatimonadaceae bacterium | reverse complement strand
CGTCATCTTGCGCACCCACAGCGAGCCCCCGACCGGCGCCAGGGTGGGCTCGATGGCGGCGTACAGCTGCGGATAGGACATGCCGGCCGGCTTCACGAACCACTGGGCCGAACGCGGCGACGTCGGCGCGGTGCCAAGCTTGAGCTGATAGAGTGCCGCGGTGCCGGACGCGGCGAGCGACGCGGCCGTGTCGTGCGCGGCTTTCCGGCCCGCTGTCACCGCCGCGATGTCGAGTGGATCGAGCGCAGCGGAATCGCGAACGACATACCAGTCCTCGTAGGCGTCGCCGCCCTGATTCGCCCACGGCGCCCCGGCGATCGCGTGAGAGAACGATCGGACGAACCCCGCGCTCGGCGATGCGGTCAGAACGCGCTGGAATTCCTGCTGAGCGGTCTCGTAGGCGCTGCGCTCGGCCGACGGATGCCGCCAGTGCCAGAACACGTAGGCGAGAAAACTTTCGCGAGTCACGGAAGGGTCACCACACACATGGGGACGTGAAAAATGTCCTCTCTGGTGGTCTCCCGCTACTTCGCCAACACGAACTCCAACGGCGCGCCTCGGGGAGCAATCTTGACGAGACGATGCGTCGCATCGGTCGTGACGAACATCGCGACGGACGCCTGCCCGCCCGAGAGCTCGACGCGATACACGTCGAACGTCCCGGCAGGTACCGTGAGCTGTTCCGTGCCTTTGACCGCGAACGTGACCGGCTGAACGTATCCTTTGCCCGACAGGAACACTGGCAGCGTGATGGACGCCGTCGGCGACCACTGGAGTGCCGGCAGCACCGTCGTGAGCAAGTTGTCGTCGATTGCTCCCGAGGCCACCGTTGTGTCGATCGGCGTGGTCACGAGGCCGGCCATCGATGGCGTCGTGGCGCTACCCTTGGCGCGTCCGTCGTGGTAGGCGATGTCGATGCTGGTGTTCTGGCCGCGGACCTGCCCGGTCTGTTTCGTCGATCGCATTGCTCCGTCGGGCGCGAACTCCACCTCGGTGTGCTGCGTCATGATCGGCCCGATCTGGACGTCGTCGATCATGCGCAGTCCGGTCTCCGTTCGCTCGATGGTCGTGCGCTGAAACCCCAGTGGGTTCCCCTGGATCATCACGACGAAGCTGTCCGTGCGGGGAGCGAGCGCCGCGATGTTGATAGGAGACTGTGCGGCCAGCGGTGCCGAGGTCACGCAGAGAAGGACGGCCAGACAGGCGGGTTTCATCGAAAGTGCCGGAGAACGAAGGAATGCCGGGAGGACACTCGCGGGGTGTGGCTTACGAAAATCGACGCGCGTCGGCGAGCCCGGGCAACGGGGACGGGAGGTGAGCCGCCGGGTTGAACCGAAAAAACCCTGGCTCCAAGCGAACCGGGTACTGGCGGCATCTAGAAATCATTGGTGCGTGTCGGTCTCCCACAGCTTCCGGCTCCACATGATTGGATCACTCACGCCGCTCGTTGGTTGCCGCGCGTTCGGTCGCGTGATCGCGGCCTCGCTCACCATCGCCGTGACCGCTTCGCCCAGGACGGCGGCTGCGCAGAACCCACTTCGACACTGGACCGAGGCGATCGACTCGCGATTCGCGATGAGTCAGCCGGTTATCGCGTACGTCCTTCACGTGGACTCGGCGGACCTGTCCGGTTTCGACGTCTCGATGACGGTTCGCGGTCCGCGCGATACAACGCTGCTCGCCATGGTGGCGCATCCGGAATACGACGACAAGTACTGGCGGTTCGTTCGCAACGTGCGCGTCGAGGACACGCGGGGCGGCGCGAGCATTTCGCGTGTGGACAGCGCTCTGTGGCGAGTGGTCGCGCCCGGCGGGTCGTTCGTCGTGCGGTACCGACTCCAATTGCCGGCCGAGCCGCCAGGCGAACGGGCTGCGTGGAAGCCTTTCCTCGCGCCGACCGGCGGGCTCCTCGGCGGCACGCACTCGTTCATGTACGTCGTCGGTGCGACGCTCGCGGCGTCCTATGTGACGCTGGAGCTGCCCACTGGCTGGTCGATCGCGACTGCACTCACGCCGACGTCCGATGCGCGCACGTTCTCCGCGCCGAGCACGCTCGTCCTGGTCGAATCGCCCGTGCTGGTCGGTCGACTTCGAGACTGGCATTTCACCGTCGATGCGGTCCCGCATCGTGTCGTGTATTGGTCACTGCCGGACGCCGTGCCGTTCGACTCTACCGCGGTGGTCGCGGCGATCGCGAAGCTGGCGCGCGAGGCGAGCGCAGTCTTCGGGCGACTGCCGTACCGGGACTACGTGTACCAGCTGCAGGATGGGGCCTACGGTGCCCTCGAGCACCCGGCGTCCGTGACGTTAGGCGCGCGAAGTCGCGAGCTCGCGGAAGGGCCCGCGTCCTTTCTGGGTGAATTGGCGCACGAGTACTTCCACACCTGGAACCTGATGCGCATCCGGCCCGTGGAGTACGGCGACGTGTCGTATCGGACGCCGCCACGATCGCGAGGGCTGTGGTTCAGCGAAGGGCTTTCGATGTTCTACTCCGACCTGCTGCGTCGACGCGCCGGACTGCCTACGGGACAGCCCACCCGGGTGGCTCACCTCGAAACGGCGATCGCTCGGTACCTGTCGAATCCGGGCAACGGACGACTGTCGGCGGAGCGTGTGAGCGAGGCGGAATACGGCAACGATCCAGCAGCGCTCGGCGATTACTCGGCCAGCACGCATCTTCAGGGCGAGCTGATCGCGGCCGTGATGGACCTCGAGATCCGGCACGCGACGAGCGGCCGTCGGTCGATGGACGACGTGATGCGCCTCATGATGGAGCGTTACTCCGGTGAGCGCGGATTCACGGGGCGCGACGTGGAGCGCGTGATCGCCCAGGTCTGCGGCTGCTCGGTGACGCCATTCTTCGACGCCCATGTGCGAAGCGGCAACCCGATTCCCTTCGACGACTACCTGCGCTACGTCGGGCTCCGCGCGGACGTGACCTGGCGGCCCGCGTTAGGCCAGGATGGCCGGCCGGTGCCGGACTTTCGCGCGTACCCGTACGACCCGGGTGACGGCACCGGGCTGCGGTTGGCGATCTCCGATCCGTCGAGCGCGTGGGGCAAGGCGGGGTTGCACACCGGTGATCGCCTCCGGGCGATGAACGGACAGCCGATCTCCACGCGGGAAGAAGTGCGCGACGTGCTCCGGCAGTTGAAGTCCGGCGATACGGTCCGCGTGGAGGTCGAGCGTGGTGGTGCGCGTCGAATGGCCACCGTCGTCATGGCGCCCTTCGACCGACCCTTCGTTCAACTGCGTGAGGTGGCATCGCCCACGCCCGCCCAGCGCGCGTTGCGTACCCAGTGGGAAGCGGCAGCGCCGTGATGCCTTCCGCCTAACGCCAGCCACGCGCGGCGCGCGCTGTGCCTATCCGCTCCATCGCGGATTCGAGCACGTGAGGCTCGGCCACGTAGGACAGGCGGAAATAGCCGGTGCCTCCCGGCCCGAACGCGCTGCCCGGCGTGACGACGACGTGCGCGTCATCGAGCATCGCCCGCACGAACGTCCAGTCATCAACGCCATCCGGCACGCGACGCCAGAGGTACATGGCGCCGCGCGGAGGATCCGCGCGTTCGCCCAACCGGCGCATGACGCTCGTGATGGCATCACGGCGCGCGCGGTACGTGGCGGCGACCGGCGCCGAGAGCTGTGCGTAGTTGTCGAACGCGTGGGCGGCGCCGTACTGAACCACCGACGGCGCCCCGTAGCCTACGTTCGTGCGATATGCCGCAAGCGCGTCGATCAATGCGGCCGCACCCACCGCGAACCCAACACGAACGCCTGCCATGTTGAACGACTTCGAGCACGAATGGAACTCGATCGTGACGTCCTTCGCTCCCGGGATCTCGAGCGCGCTCGGTGCCACGAATCCGTCGAACGTGATCTGACTGTACGCGAGATCGCTTATGAGGATCAGCCCGCGCTGATGTGCAAACGCCACGGCGCGCTCGAAGTACTCGCGCTCGGCGACGGCTCCCGTCGGATTGTTGGGGTAGTTCACGATCAGGATGCGTGCGTGTCGAAGCACGCTTGATGGCACCGCGTCGAAGTCTGCCAGAAACCCGGTGCTCGCGCGCATCGGAATGAAGTGGACCTCTGCGCCCGCGAGGAGCGACGCCCGCGCGTACACCGGATAGTAGATCTCCGGAACGAGCACGACGTCTCCGCTGCCAGCCGTCGCGGTGATGAGCTGCGCGATGCCCTCCTTTGCCCCGGCGAGCGCGAGCACTTCGGTTGCGGCGTCGGTCTGAACGCCGAATCGGTGCTTCATGAACCGCGCGACCGACTCGAGATACATCGGCACGCCGCGAAACGGCGGGTAGCCATGCGTGGCGGGGTCGGCA
>DATCGG010000182.1:0-2534 GCA_036509075.1 Gemmatimonadaceae bacterium | reverse complement strand
CGGCGCTAATGGCTTCGCGGCCGAGTCCCGATGTCCCGAGTCCCGATGTCCCGAGTCCCGACGTCCCTAGTCTCGAGTCGTTGGCCTGGGTTCAGGACGCACCGGCACATACCCCCGTTTGTAAACGAGGATCGTTCGCCGGAAGGTCATCACCACCGTCCCATCCTGCTTGAACCCGGTCGTCTCGATCTCGACGATCCCCATCCGAGGCCGGGACTTCGACTCGCGCGTGCTCAGCACCTTGGACTGCGCATACACCGTGTCGCCCTCGAACAACGGCGCCGGCATGCGCACCTCGTCCCAGCCAAGGTTGAACGCGTTGCGCGACACGTCCGCGACCGACAGGCCCGTCACGAGCGCGAGCGTGAAGCACGAGTTCATGAGCGGCCGCCCGAACTCCGTCTGCGAGGAGTAGTGGGCGTCGAAGTGAATCGGATTCGTGTTCACCGTCGTGAGCGACGACCAGATGTTGTCCGTCGCCGTCACCGTCCGTCCGAGCGGGTGGCGCATCACGAGACCAACCGTGAAATCCTCGAAGCACCGACTACCCGCCGGGCCGATATCCGTCATGCGAGGCCTCCGATAGCATTCGTGTAACCCAGCTCGCGCAGCACGTCCGCCGTGTGCTGGCCTAACGCGGGCACGGCACCCATCAGTGGGGACGCGCCCTGGAGGTTGTGCGGCGGGAGGAGCGCGTCCGCGCTCGCCCCGCCAACGTTCACCGCGCGCCATCGCCCACGCGCGGCGAGCTGCGGATGCGCAACGACGTCAGGTACGTCGTTGATGGCTCCGGTCGGGATATCCGCGCGCTCGAGGCGGGCGGTCACATCGGCGCGAGCCAGGTCGCGAAACCGCGCCTCGATGATCGACTCCAGCGCGGCCCGATTCGACAGCCGGTCTCCGTTCGTCGCGAAGCGCGCGTCCGTCTCCAACGACGGAGCTTCCATCACCTGCGCGCAGAACCGCTGCCATTCCCGTTGGGTCTGGACCGCGAACAGCACCGCCCCGTCCGCACACGCGTATGCGCCATACGGGACGATCATGTTGTGCCTAACGCCGACTCGCGCCGGGATGCTGCCCGTCCCCTGCCATACCGAGAGCGCCGGCGTCATCCACTCGGCGAGGCACTCGAGCATCGCGATGTCGATTCTTCCACCGATCGCTGTTCGTTCGCGCCGCAGCAAGGCAGCAAGAATCGATGAATAGGCGTACAGCCCCGAGGCGATGTCGGCGATCGACACGCCGACCTTCGCCGGCGAGTCGAGACTTCCGGTAACGGATACGACTCCCGACTCCGCCTGCACGAGCATGTCGTACGCTTTTTTCTCGCGAAGCGGTCCATCCGGGCCGTACCCGGAAATCCCGCACCAGACGAGCCGCGGGTTGTCGCCCGCGAGGTCGTCGTACCCGAAGCCAAGACGCTCGACGGCCCCCGGCGCGAGGTTGTGCACGAATACATCAGCGCGCGCCAACAGCGACGCGCAGATCGCGCGATCGCGCTCGCGCTTGAGATCGAGCACCACGCTTCGCTTCCCGCGATTGAGCCACGCGAAGTACGCCGAGACGCCGTTGACGGCCGCGTCGTAGGCGCGAGCGGAATCGCCACCGTCGGGGCGCTCGACCTTGATGACGTCGGCACCCATATCGGCGAGCTGTCGGGACGCGAACGGCCCAGCAACAGCCTGCTCCAGCGCCACGACCCGAAGCCCCGCCAGCGGCAAAGCGATATTATGGAAATTCGAAGTGCTCAGAACGACCTCGGAAGTCCGAGGATGTGTTCGGCCACGTAGGAGAGGATCAGATTCGTCGAGATCGGCGCAACCTGGTAGAGTCGCGTCTCGCGAAACTTGCGTTCGACGTCGTACTCGGCCGCGAAGCCGAAGCCGCCGTGGGTCTGCAGGCACACGTTCGCCGCCTCCCACGACGCGTCCGCGGCGAGCATCTTCGCCATGTTCGCCTCGCCGCCGCACGGTTGCCCGGCGTCGAACAGTCGCGCCGCTTCGTACCGCATGAGATCCGCGGCGCGCACGTGAGCGTAGGCAGTGGCGATCGGAAACTGGATGCCCTGGTTCTTGCCGATCGGTCGATCGAACACGTTGCGCGACGACGCATACATTCTGGCGCGGTCGACGAACCAATACCCATCGCCGATGCATTCGGCGGCAATGAGAATGCGCTCGGCGTTCATGCCGTCGAGAATGTAGCGAAACCCCTTCCCCTCCTCGCCGATCAGGTTCTCGGCCGGAACCTCGAAGTCATCGAAGAAGACCTCGTTCGTCTCGTGCCCGACCATGTTGCGGATGGGGCGCACCGACATTCCCTTCGACGTGCCGTTCAGCTCGACGAGGAAGACCGACAGCCCCTCCGACCTTTTCACAACGTTAGGCAGCGGCGTCGTGCGCGCGAGCAGCAGCATGAGATCGGAGTGCTGCACGCGCGAGATCCAGACCTTCTGGCCGTTGACCACGTAGCGGCCGTCCTTCTTCACGGCAGTCGTCTTGATCTTGGTGGTGTCGGTGCCGGTCGTCGGCTCG
>DATCGG010000181.1:0-16192 GCA_036509075.1 Gemmatimonadaceae bacterium | reverse complement strand
ATCGTCTCGAGCGCGGGAGTCTGCGTGGCGCGGTGCTCGATGTTTTCCGGGAGGAGCCGCTCCCGCCGACCAGCCCACTCTGGGGGCTGCGGCAGGTGCTCCTGACCCCGCACGTGGCAGCCATCTCGCCTCGTCGGTTCTGGGAACGCGAGCTGGAACTGTTCCTCGACAACTGGGCGCGATACCGGCGCGGTGAGCCGCTCCGGAACCTCGTCGACAAGGACGCGGGCTACTGAATCCCGTACAACTCTGATTCATGGAAAAGATCATCAAGGCGGCGGTCGATCGTGGGGCGTCGGACCTGCATATCAAGGCAGGCGACGTCTTCCGCGCACGTATCGATGGCCGGCTCGTCGCGCTCACGAAGCAGGCGCTCACTCCTGAGCAGACGAAGGCGATCGCGCTCCGGTTGATTCACAACGAGGAAGTCAGACAGCGCATCGACAGCATTCTCGACTACGACTGCTCGTGGGGCGTGGCGGGCGTCGGTCGATTCCGCGTCAACATCCTGCGGCAGCGGTCGAGCTTCATGATCGTGATGCGGGTGATTCCATTCACCATCCCGACCGTCGAAACGCTGCAGCTCCCGCCGGTGATTTCATCGTTGGCCGAGGCTGAGCGCGGGATGGTTCTCGTTACCGGCGTGACCGGCTCCGGAAAATCCAGCACGTTGGCGGCGATGGTGCAGTCGATCAATCAGAACATGCACAAGCACATCGTCACGCTCGAGCAGCCGATCGAGTTCCTGCACCGCGACATCAACTCATCGATCACGCAGCGGGAAGTCGGCATCGACACGGACAGCTTCCGCGATGGTCTGAAGGCAGCGCTCCGTCAGGACCCTGACGTCGTCCTGATTGGCGAGATGCGCGATTCCGAGACGATCGACACGGCGCTCAAGGCGGCCGAGACGGGGCACCTGCTCATGTCCACCCTGCACACGCCCGACGCCGTCACGACGATCATGCGCATCATCGCCATGTTCCCGCCTGAGGAGCAGGACGTCGTGCGGATTCGCATTGCAGAGTCACTCAACGCGGTCATTTCGCAGCGGCTCCTGCCGCGCAGGGACGGGAACGGCCGCGTGGTCGCAGCGGAGGTGATGGTCGTGACGCCTGCGATCCGCGATCTGATTCTCGAGTCCCGCATTGGGGAGATCCGCGACTTCATCGCCGAGGGCCGCGAGACCTATCAGATGCAGACGTTTGACCAGCACCTGGTCGACTTGGTGAACGCCGACAAGGTATCTTTCGAGATCGCGAAAGCGGCGTCGACGCGCCCAGCAGACTTCGAGCTTCAGATGAAGGTGCTGAACAGCGGTCCCGAGACGTCGAACGGACATCACGACGACGACACCGAGGGCGGGATCATGGGACTCGTGCCGACCGCACTGGCCGAATCGGACTCGCCGCCCGAAAAACGAGGGAAGAAACGGTAAAATGCTCAATCTGCGCGGCGTAATCGCACCGGTGGTGACGACGTTCGAGGATCGAAACGAAGCGGTTGACCTCGATGCCTTCGCAACCAACCTCCGGGTGTACGCCGCGGCGGGATTGAGCGGAATCGTGGTGTGTGGCTCCACTGGTGAAGCGGCGCTCCTGGACGAAGACGAGCGCCGCTCGCTCATCGAACACACCCGCAGTGAGGTGCCGAGCGACATGCTCGTCATCGCGGGCACCGGAGCAGAGTCGACGCGCCAGTGCGTCCAGCGGTGTCGCGTCGCAAGCGATCACGGCGCGCACGCCGTGCTTGTCGTCGCGCCGCACTACTACAGTTCGGCCATGACGCCGGCCGCGCTCGACGCGCACTATCGACGTGTCGCTGACGAGAGCCCGCTGCCCGTGCTGCTGTACAATATCCCGAAGTACATGCACTTCGCACTGGAGCCGGATCTCGTCGCCCGACTCGCGTCGCACGAGAACATTGTCGGCATGAAGGACAGTGCCGGAGACCTAACGCGGCTTGGCGGCTATCTGCAGTCGCAGAGCGAGAGCTTCACTGTGCTCACCGGCCATGGCGGGACGTTCCACCAGGCGTTGGCGCTGGGCGCGCAAGGTGGCATACTCGCGATCTCGCTGTTCGCCGCGGAGTTGACAGTCGAGATCTACGACAGCTTCACGGCGGGCGATCGTGACGCATCGGCGGAAGCACAGCGATCCGTTGCTCCGCTCGCGGCCGAAATCGTGGGTCGGATGGGCGTGGCCGGCGTGAAGGCGGCGATGGACCGTGTCGGACTGAACGGAGGTCGGGTTCGTGCTCCGCTGATGCCGCTTGGCATCGAGGACGAAGCGCGCGTCGATGCCCTGCTACGGGACGCGCGGGTGACGGCGGCGGTGTAACGCGAGTGTCCGCGCCGCCGGTGCAATCGGCGGAGCGATCCGCGGCGCGTGCTGAGCACGCGCTCGACATCGTGCGGGTGCTGGCGCGTGAGCCACGGCCGGCCGGCAGCGAACCGGAGGCGCACGCTCGCTCGTATTGCGCGGAGCGGCTTCGCGCCGCGGGGTTCGTGGTGCAGGAAGAAGCGTTCGAGTATTCCGCGTTTCCCGGTCGATGGGGCACGCCGGCTGGTGGACTCGTGGCGCTCGCGGTGCTCGTGGCTGCCGCGGCGGCCGGCCGGGCAGACAGGGCCGGAGTCGCCCTCCTTCTTCTCGCGTTAGGTGGGGCTCTCGTGGGGGCCGCGGTGCGGTGGCTGTCCCGCACGGGAGTGCTCGCGTTTCCGATGCTGCGCCGGAGCGGCGTGAACCTGGTCGCGATTCGAGGTGACCAGTCGCGCAACGAGTCAATGCTCTGGCTGATGGCGCATCTCGACTCCAAGTCACAGCCGGTTCCCATTCTCGCGAGAGCGGTGGGGATCACCCTCGTCGGGGCCGTTTGGATTGTCGGCTTGGTCGTCGGCGCGACACAACTCACGTGGACTCATCTCCACGTGGCTGACAGTTGGCTCGTGTTGGCGGTGCTCGCGGTCGTGGGAGCCATTCCGGTCATTGCCACGACGGTCGGCGCGAAATCTCCCGGCGCACTGGACAACGCAACCGGCGTCGCCACCGTGCTCGCCGCGGTGGAGGAGGCGCGCCACTCGCCGTGTGGCGTCTGCCTAACAAGCGCCGAGGAGCTCGGGCTCGCGGGCGCGCGGGCCTGGGTGTGGGCGCGGCCTGACGGTCCGGGCGTCGCCATCAACTGCGATGGGGTCGACGACCGTGGCGCGACAACCTGCATGTATACGGGTCCGCGCCCCGACGCACTCGTGGCGTCCGTGCTCGCTGCATCAGCGCGGGCCGGCTCTCGAATGCGCGCACATCGGCTCCTGCCCGGTGTACTCACGGACGGTGTCGCGCTGGCCGACGTTGCATGGAGCGTGGTGACACTGAGCAAGGGGGGAATGCGTACGTTGGGGCGCATCCACACGCCACGTGATCGCGCTGAACAGCTGAACGGCACGGGTATGGCCGAGGTTGCCCGTGTGATCGCCGATCTCCTCGAGACCAGAACCTGAATTTCCACTCCACATGGAAGTCTTGCTCTTCGCCGTCGTCCTGTTGGTGTCGCTTTTCCTGATTCCGCTCGGACTTCCGGGGACGTGGATCATGGTCGGATCGGCGATCGGCTACGACGCGATCGTCGGCGGAGATCCCATCGGATGGGTGACGATTGCGGCGACGGCGGTGCTCGCGATCATCGCCGAGATCTTCGAGTTCTCGCTGTCGGCGCGTTACACGAAGAAGTACGGCGGCTCGAGGCGAGCCGGCTGGGGCGCGATCATCGGTGGCATCGTGGGTGCGCTCGTTGGCGTGCCGGTGCCGATCATTGGCTCGGTGATCGGCGCCTTCGTCGGCTCCTTCATCGGAGCGCTCGTGGCCGAGTACACTCGGCGCGAGGCGACGGCAGGCACGGCGACACGTGTGGCGACCGGCGCGCTCATTGGCCGCGTGGTCGCCGCCGCCATGAAGACCGGGATCGGCGTCGTGATCGCTGTGTGGCTGGTGGCCGCAGCGGCGGTCTAGCGACGGCGTATCAGACGCGAGACGGGAGAGAACTGAAGACAGCAGACAGCAGACGGCAGGTTGCAGATGGCAGAGGCCACGGTTCCTCTGCCCTCCGCCATCTGCCTCCTGCCGTCTACCGTCTTCGGTTGTCTGCTGTCTGCCGTCTCGGCTGCCGGCGCTCCAGCGATGCTGACGACAGTCAGTTGACGCGCCGGATCCTGAAAGTAGATTCAATCAACGCCCCGCCCGAGCCGGGGCGTTTTTTTGTGCCGCCCTGCGACCTCCTGACGGAGCACCATGTTCGATACCAAAACGCGCACGCTCGTCGTCGTCGGCGCCCAGTGGGGAGACGAGGGAAAAGGAAAGCTCGTCGATGTGCTCGCCGAGCGCGCCGACTGGGTCGTGCGGTATCAGGGCGGCGCCAACGCCGGCCACACCGTGCACATCGGCGACGCGAAGTTCATCCTGCGCCAGATTCCGAGCGGCATCCTGCACGCGGGCGTGCGATGCGCGGTGGGCAACGGCGTCGTGCTCGATCCGGACACGCTGTTCTCCGAAGTCGACCGTCTCGTTGCCGACGGCATCGACGTCGAAGGGCGGCTCTACATCAGCGACCGCGCTCACCTCGTGCTCCCGTATCACAAGCTGCTCGACGGCGAGAGCTCCGCGAGCAAGGAGATCGGCACCACGGGTCGAGGAATCGGGCCTGCGTACGAGGACAAGGTCGCGCGCCGAGGCGTTCGCGTTCTCGACCTGCGTCATCCCGCCCGCGTTCGGCAGCTCGTGGAGCGCGGCGTCGAGCACGCCAACGGGCAGCTCGCGCGTTTCACGGATCGCAGGGCCGATGCCGAAGCCACCATGCAGCTGCTCGAGCGTATCACACCACGGCTGCTCTCACTGTCGGAGGACGTGGGACTTTGCGTGCACCAGGCGATCGAATCCGGTGCGGCGGTGTTGCTGGAAGGTGCCCAGGGCTCGCTGCTGGACATCGATCACGGGACGTACCCATTCGTGACGTCCAGCAACACGACGTCCGGAGGCGCCGCGATCGGCGCTGGTATCGCACCCATGGCGATCGACGCCGTGCTCGGCGTGGTAAAGGCGTACACGACGCGGGTGGGCCATGGCCCGCTGCCGACGGAGATTCCGGGCGCCCTGGGCGAGCGCATTCGTGAGCTCGGCAACGAATTCGGCGCCGTGACGGGCAGGCCTCGGCGCTGCGGATGGTTCGACGCCGTGGTCGTTCGCTATGCGACGCGCGTCAACGGCCTGAGCGGTCTCGCGGTGACGAAGCTGGACGTTCTGGACAGCCTCGATCGAATCGCGATATGCACAGGCTACCGGGTGGGCGACGACGAGTATCGCGAGTTTCCCGGCGATGTGACCGCGCTGGAGCACATCGAGCCGCTCTACGAATGGTTCGAAGGGTGGCAGCAGTCGACAAGCGAAGCCCGAACGCTCGAAGCACTGCCCGCCAAGGCCCGTCGATATCTGGACCGCATTCGCGAGCTGGTCGCGGCACCGATCGTGTACGTGAGTGTCGGGACACGGCGAGACCAGATCATCGGCCTCGAATAATCGGGCATCGGGAATCGGGAATCGAGTGAACGACGTCGTGATCGTCGGGGCGGGGCCGTGCGGGCTCGCGGCGGCCATCTCTGCCCGGCGTGCCGGGCTCGACGCGCTCGTGTTCGACGCCGAATGTATCGTGAGCTCGATCACGCAGTACCCGACGTACGCGACCTTCTTCTCGACCGCCGAAAAATTGTCGTTAGGCGGGCTGCCGTTCGTCACGGCTGGCGAGAAGCCGTCGCGGCGTGACGCGCTCGCGTACTACCGCGCCGTGGTCAGGCACTTCGACATTCCCGTGCGGCAGTACGAGCGAGTCACGCGCATCGAGCGCTGCGACGGGGCGTTCGTCGTGCGCACCAACCGACGTGGTATCGAGCACGCCACGGACGCGCGCGCGGTCATCGTCGCCACCGGCTACTGGGGATCACCAAATCGGTTAGGCGTACCCGGAGAGGATCTGGCGCACGTCACGCACGCCTACCACGAGGGCCACTACGCGTTCCAGCAGAACGCCGTGGTCGTCGGTGGCGGCAACTCGGCGGCGGAAGCAGCGCTCGATCTCTGGCGCGCGGGCGCGCGCGTGACACTCGTTCATTTCGGCCCCACGTTCGACAAGAAGATCAAGCCGTGGGTGCTTCCGGATTTCGCGAATCGCGTGGCCGAAGGAAGTATCACGGCAATCTGGAACAATCGCGTCGTCGAGATCGGGCCCGAAAACGTCATACTCCGCTCTACCGATGGTAGCGCGTCAGCGATTCCGGCGGACCATGTATTCCTCATGACGGGGTTCGCGCCGAGCGTCGATCTGCTTCGACAGGTCGGCGTGACGATCGATTCGGCGACGGGAATTCCGCGGCACGATCCCACGACCCTCGAGACTGACGTGCCCGGGGTCTTCATCGCCGGCGTCGTGAACGCCGGTTACGACGCCAACAAGGTGTTCATCGAGAACGGCCGCTTTCACGGCGACCAGATCGTGGCCAAGCTGCTCGGGAAGCCAGCACCGGCGCCGGCGAAAATCAGCCGGGATCTGGATTCCTAGCCGGTTACATTTCGGGTTCGCCCTCGCCCAACCAACCTCGCGCCCAGATCAGGCCCGGTCATGGCTAGCGTGTCCGCACATCCCGATGTGATGGAAAAGCTCGTGTCGCTCGCGAAGCGACGCGGATTCATCTTCCAGTCCTCCGAGATCTACGGCGGCACGGGCTCGGTGTGGGATTACGGGCCACTCGGCGTCGAGCTCAAGAAGAACGTCAAGGACCGCTGGTGGCACGCGATGGTCCGCGCCCGCGATGACATTGAGGGACTCGATGCCGCGATCCTCATGCATCCGCGCGTCTGGGAAGCGAGTGGCCACGTCGCCGGGTTTACCGATCCGCTGATCGACTGCCGGAACTGCAAGCGCCGCTTTCGCGCGGACGATCCGGCGATCAAGGGCACCCCCGGCGCGCCGGACGCGCAGTGTCCGGTGTGCGGATCGAAGGGGACGTTGAGCGAACCGCGGATGTTCAACCTCATGTTCAAAACGTTCATGGGGCCGGTCGAGGAGAGCGCGGCGATCGTGTATCTGCGCCCCGAGACGGCGCAGGGCATCTTCGTGAACTTCCTCAACGTTCAACAATCGACGCGACAGAAGATCCCGTTCGGGATTGCGCAGATTGGCAAGGCGTTCCGCAACGAGATCACGCCGGGGAATTTCATTTTCCGGACGCGGGAGTTCGAGCAGATGGAAATGCAGTTCTTCGTCGAGCCGGGGACGGACGAGGAACACTTCGAGTACTGGAAGGCTCAGCGCATGGAGTGGCACCGGTCGCTCGGGCTCGCTCCGGATCGCCTGCGCTACAAGCCGCACGAGCAGCTGGCGCACTACGCGCGCGCCGCGGCCGACATCGAGTTCGATTTCGGCGGATCGTTAGGCTACCAGGAGATCGAGGGTATTCACAATCGTTCGGACTTCGATCTCGGTCGGCACCAGGAGTATTCCGGCAAGAAACTGGAATACTTCGATCAGCCGAGGAATCGCCGGTACATCCCCTATGTGATCGAGACATCCGTCGGAGCGGACCGCACGACGCTTGCGTTGCTGGTGAACGCCTACCGTGAGGAAGAAGTGCCGGGTGAAACGGAAGGCCGGACGGTGCTCGGCCTCTCGCCGTCTATCGCGCCGATCAAGGCGGGCGTCTTTCCGCTGGTGAAGAAGGACGGCATGCCCGAGATGGCCGAAAAAGTCGCGAACGACCTGCGGCGGGCTTTCCCGATCTTCTACGATGATGGTGGTGCGATCGGGCGGCGCTATCGCCGCCAGGATGAGGTGGGTACGCCGTTCGGCATCACCGTCGATGGGCAGTCGACGCAGGACGGCACGGTGACGGTCCGCGATCGCGACACACTTCAGCAGGTCCGTGTGGCCGCCGACCAGCTCCGCGGCTACATCGCCGAGCGCATCGGTACCACCGAGTAGCGGGTAGGCCCCACATGGCCGATCTCACGCTCGCGGTGCTCCGTCAGGGCGGCGAGGCCTTCATGGAGGCGGTGTCGCGCGAGCAGTACCTGGCGGCTTCCGGCCACAAGCCTAACGCGGAGCTGCGCCCCATCTATGCCCGGTTCGCTCAGGTACTCGGACGGGGCGCGCTCGAGCTCACGCGCGACGCGTTTCGCGCGGCGACACCGGGCAGTGAGGACTCGCGCTCGGCCCGGGCGCTGCTGGATTGGCAAGTGGAATACCAGGCCTCGCGTGAGCTCGCCGAGCTCGACGAACGGCTGATCGACTGGGAAGCAAACTCCGTGATCCGTCTTGCCGACGGACGCGAGGTTCCCTACCAGCGCGCTCCGGTGGAGATGGCCACCGACCCCAATCGCGATCAACGACTCGCGCTCGATGATGCGCGCGCAGCGCTCGTGGAACGCGAGCTGGCGCCCATGCGCGCCGAGCGCCTCCAGCGCGAACGCGACCTCATCGAGGCGCTCGACGTTGCGCCGAGCTACGTGGCCGCATTCGAAGCGCTGTCAGGGATCGAGCTCGGCGCGCTCGCCACGGAATGCGAGCGCTTCCTGAGTGACACGCAGTCGATGTGGTCCGAAGTTCATGCCGAGGCCGTACGGAAGCACCTGGGGCTCCGGCCCGGCGAAGCCACACGCGCCGACGCGCTGGCGCTCATGCGCGCGACGCGATTCGATCCGTACTTCCCGGCGGCGGACATGGAGCCGGCGGTTCGTCGACAGGTGACGGAGATGGGTGCCAGCCCGGTTGCCGAAGGGCGAATCATTTACGACCTCGCGCCGCGGCCGGGGAAGCGGTCCAGGGCGTTCTGCGCGCCGGTACGCATCCCGCGTGAGGTCTACCTCGTGCTGCTTCCCCACGGCGGCGCGACCGACTACCGCACCCTGCTGCACGAGCTCGGGCACGCGCTGCATTTCGGCAACATGCGGGACGATCTGCCATTCGAGTACCGGTGGCTCGGTGACAACTCGATCACCGAGGGCTACGCAATGCTGTTCGACCATCTCCTGCACGATGCCGGCTGGCTGGCCCGCTACTCGGCGTTAGGCAGGGCGCATGTGGGCGAGTATCGGCGAGCGGCGGCGTTCGAGGAACTCCAGTTCCTTCGGCGATACGCGGCGAAGCTCGTGTATGAGCTGAAGCTCTACGGCGGCGATACGCCGTGGTCGTCGCTCCCCGACGCGTACGTCGACATTCTGAGCTCGGCCACGACGTTCCGGTATCGGGCGGCGGACGCGTTCGTCGACGTGGACCCCCGCTTCTACTCGGCCCGCTATCTCCGCGCGTGGCAACTGCAGGCGGCGCTGCGCGAGGTGCTCACAGCACGGTTCGACGAGGACTGGTACCGAAACCCGCGCGCCGGCCCGTGGGTGGTACGCGAGCTCTTCGAGGAGGGACAGCGCGAGCTCGCGTCCGAGCTGGCCGAACGCGTCGGAGCGCCAGCGCTGTCCTTCCAACCGGTGATTCGGGCGATCGAGGCGGGACTGGCCGCCTAGCGGATCACCCGCCCCAGGCATTCGTGCGGAGCTCTACCCCATGGCCGTCGCGTGTTCGCGCGTCCACATGTTGGTAGGGCATCGCCAGTCCCAAGTGGGTAGTCATTCAGGTGCGAGTGATCAGGCATCAGAGTCCGTTTCCTCGGATCGCGATATGCGACACGAACCGCGCGTTCCCGGACTGCTTGGGTCAACCAGTGGAGGAAACGGGATCCGATGCCTGATGACTGAAACTGCCGACTGACCGACTTGGGACTGGCCATGCCGCCGCCGGGTGGTCGGCCCACTGATTTTTACGGTGCTCGGACTGCCTCGAGCGGCCGCGCCCCGCGATCGAGAACGAAACCGACGACCTTGCCCTCGATGACGTCCACCATGATGCGGCCCGGCTGGCCCATCGCCGCATATGTGTTAGGCGCGGACTGCTTCATCATGCGAATCGCGGGTTGATTCTCGATCTGTAGCATCAACTGCTCGCCGTTCGCGTAGATCCGCGCGTTCCGCTTCGACCCGTCCGGCCAGGTGACCTTGTAATTCCCCGACAGTCGGGCGATCTCGTCGGCCGCAATCGGCAAATCCGCTGGCGGCGCTGGCTTGTCCGGAAGCAATGGCAGACCGAAGGCGACGCGGGCGAGATTCTCGGCAACTTCGTCCGAGGGAGCTGGCGCGGTGTTTGACAGCACGACGACGGTCAGCGAATCGTCGGGGTAGTACGCCAGCTCCGAAATGAATCCGTTGATGCCCCCGCCATGATGGATTCGGCGATGGGTGCCGACGGTGTCCATGAAGAGCCCGAAGCCATACTGCAGCGGCCGTCCGCTCGTGAGCTTGGCCGGCGTGGTCATGGCCGCCAACGACGACTCCTTCACGAGCTTGCGGCTGTGCAGCAGCCGTGTCCACGCCGCGAGGTCACCGACACTCGAGCAAAGTGACCCTGCTGCGTACGGCAGGTCCATGCTGATGTAGGGGGCGTTGACGATTCCCGTCGGCCGGCCCTCATACCCCTGCGCGCGATGCTTGATGAGTGGCATGACGCTGCAATACACTGTCGAGGTCAGGCCGTTAGGCGCGAACAGCGCATCGCGCAGGTAGTCGCCGTACGGCTTCCCGGTCACTCGCTCGATGATCATGCCGAGTAAGAAGTAGCCGGTATTGTTGTAGTAGAAGTGCGACCCCGGCTCGAATTGCAGCGAGTCGTCCTTCACCGTGGCGATCAAGGAGTCCTTCGACAGGTCGAGGCGCATGACGCGTCCGAATTCCGGGCCGACATCGGTATAGCTCGGAATCCCGGACGTGTGGTTGAGCAGGTGCCTCACGAGGACCCGACGACCGTGGGTCGGCGCATTCGGCACGTACTTCGTCACGTCGTCGTCGAGCGACAGCTTGCCCTGCTCGACGAGCTGCATGATGGCCACCGAAGTGAACTGCTTGGTCACCGACCCGATACGGTAGACCGTGCGGGCAGTGGCCGGAACGTCGTTCTCGATGTCAGCCATTCCATACCCTTTCATCACCAGCGTGTCGCGTCCCCGAATGACGGCCACGGACAGCGCGGCAACCCGGCCACGCTTGATGACCGCATCCGCTATGGAATCGGCGGCATGTGCGACCAATCCGCGATTCGACCGGCCGTCTCGCGTGGACTGAGCCACTGCGGTCGATTGGAGCGCGAACGCGATGAAGGGCAGGGCAGACAACATGATCGTGCGTCGTGTGCGCATCGTCGGCGGGTCTCGAGGTTGTGTGGTGGCGCCACCGGCCAATTTGCTCGCGGTGTCGCATGACGGCCAGCGCCCGGGACGCGCTTTGAATCAATGCGCCACCGTGCGAATCTTCTGCTCCTACGACCCAGCGACTCCACGGTGTTTCGCGCTACGGATTCTTCCCCACACGAACGTGACGGCCACCTCCAAATCCTCCGAAGCGCACGCGATCGATTGGGCGGCCGTCGCTCGCGAGACGGTCGTCCATCTGCAACGCATGATCCGCATCGACACGGTGAATCCGCCCGGTAACGAGCTCGCCGTGGCGCAGTATCTCGACGGCGTGCTCAGAGCCGAGCGGATCGACACGCGTCTGTTCGAGCCTGCGCCGGGTCGAGCTGCGGTCGTTGCGCGGCTCGTGGGAGACGGGACCCGCCGGCCCGTCATCATCATGGCTCACATGGATGTCGTGGGGGTCGAACGCGCGAACTGGACAGTCGACCCGTTCGGCGGCGAAACGCTCGGTGGGTACCTGTACGGTCGCGGGGCGATCGATGACAAGGGGATGCTTGCGGCGAACCTGCAGACCATGTTGCTGCTCAAACGACACGTCATCGACATCGGAGGCAAGCTCGCGCGCGACGTCATCTTCATCGCGAACTCCGACGAGGAGGCCGGCGGAGAATTCGGGATGGGGTGGCTCGTGAGAAACCATCGCGAGCTGATCGACGCGGAGTACGTGCTCAACGAAGGCGGGCGCACGCGAGTCGTCCGCGGCAAACCCCTCTACGTGGCTGTCCAGAACACCGAGAAGGTCCCGTACGCGGTCGCAGTGACGGCGCACGGCCCTGGCGGGCACGCCGCCATTCCACTCGGCGGCAACGCCGTCACGCGACTTGGCCGAGCACTGGCGGCTATCGGCGAGCACCAGGAGCCTGTTCGATTGACGGCGACGACCCGCGAATTCTTTGGTCAGCTCGCGAAGGTCTGGCCCGATCCAGTAGAGCGACGCGCGATGCATGACCTGGCCTCGCGAGAACGGCGCCGAGTGCTGCGCGGCGCCCGCCTGCTCGCCATGACGCCCGTCTTCAATGCGGTGCTGCGAACGGGAATCTCGGCTACAATGGTGAACGGTGGAATTCGCTCGAACGTGATTCCTACGGAAGCCACCGCGCTCCTGAACATCCGGACGCTGCCGGGCCAGTCGATCGACGCGGTGATCTCGCGCC
Organism: Gemmatimonadaceae bacterium; assembly: GCA_036509075.1. Lineage (GTDB taxonomy): Bacteria > Gemmatimonadota > Gemmatimonadetes > Gemmatimonadales > Gemmatimonadaceae > JAJKIV01. Next base: position 3,709 of record DATCGG010000181.1, on the reverse strand, counting down.
TTCAACGCGTGATCGACGACCCGCGCGTCGACGTGACGATCGTGGACCGCGGCGAGGATGCTCCGGCATCAGACTTTGCGTCGCCGATGTTCGAGGCGATTGCGGAAACCGTGAAGGAGCTCGCTCCGGACATGGTCACGGTGCCATACATGAGCACGGGGGCGACGGACAGTGCGCGCCTCCGGCAGCTCGGGATGCAGGCGTACGGCCTGTTGCCGTTCCCGATGGACCAGGAAGACGAGGACCGGATGCACGGGAACGACGAACGGATCCCGCTTGCGTCGCTGGACTTTGGGACCCGGCTCATGTTCGGCGCGGTCCACCGCGTGGCTCGTTAGGCGCTGGCTCGGGAGCCGGATTGGCGGGTTGCGGCCACAGCAGTGTGGCGTCCGGGCTACATCTGCCGGCAGGCGTCGCCCAGCCGCTCGACACGCGAAAAACGGCCCTCGAGCCAAGCAGCCGCAGTCCGGCCGGGCGTAGGCTGCGGTGACGGCCTTCGACCCACGCTCGTTAGTGTTCGAGCACCTGGCAGATGCAGATGGGCACGCTTGTTGTTACTGGAGGCAGCGTGCCTGAGTTCGGTGCGCCGCCTGCATCGATTCGTTTTTCCATTAGAAAAATTCAACCCTCGGAACATCCCGATGACACGCAATCGCCGCTCTGGCTATTCGCGCATGCTTTCACGTCGTTCGTTCGCGCCAATCGCCGCGTCCATCCTCGTTGTTCTCGCGGGCTGTAAGGAAGGCGGTAGTACCGAGCCAAAGAAGGGTCCGACAACCATTACGCTCGACCCCAGTGCACTGACAGTAAAAGTCGGGCAGACCGGGACGGTTTATTCGACCGTGAGGGACGAGAAAGGCGCCCGCATGCCAAGTTTTAGCGGGGTGACGTGGAGCTCGGCAAACTCCAGCGTGGCGTCCGTCGCGAAGTCGGATACGACTGGCGTGGTCACTGGCCTCGCGGTAGGCGACACCCAGATATTGGCGACTATCGGCAGCACCGTCGCCCATATTTCGGTCACAGTCGTCCCCTGATTCTAGGGTGATGTGGCAACGATAGATGACAGGAAAACAGCGGTCGTCACTGGCGCGTCCCGAGGGATCGGGCGCGCCATTGCGCTCCGGTTAGGCACGACCCACCACATCGTCGCGATCGCGCGTACCCAGCGCGAGCTCGAGACGCTCGCCAGTGACGTTCGGTCGGGCGGCGGGTCGTGCGACACGATCGAGCTCGATGTCGCCGATGCGAAGGCGGTCGCTCGCGCGCTCGAGGGCGTCCGTGCCGAGGTACTCGTGAACAACGCCGGCGTCGGGTACATGAAGCCGCTGCTCGAGCTCACGAGCGAAGAGTGGCACGCGATGGTCGACGTGAACTTCAACGCGCTGTTTCACGTGACGCGCGCCGTACTACCGGGCATGGTGGAGCGCGGGCGTGGGCACATCGTGATGGTCGGCTCGATTGCCGGGCGGAGCGCGTTCGTCGGTGGGAGCTGCTACGCCGCGACGAAGCACGCCGTGATGGGCTTCAGCGAATCACTGATGCTCGAGGTGCGCGACAAAGGCGTGAAGGTCAGCGTCGTGAATCCGGGCTCAGTCGCCACGAGCTTTTCGCGACGCGAACGTGACACGAGCTGGATGCTGACGGCCGACGATGTGGCCGAGGCCGTGATGCACGCGCTCGATACGCCGCCGCGGGTGCTCGTGCATCGGATCGAGGTGCGGGCGGCGGCGCCGAAGAAGGGGTAGCGCGTCCTAGCGAAGCAGGAACCGCCACCCGGCTGCGATGGTCGCGGCGATGATGGCGAGAAAAACCCACCAGCGCAGCGCGAGGCGTCGCGACTCGCGGCGCCCGAACGCCGACGCGGGAACGACGGCCTGCCTAACTACGATCTCGATCGGGGATTCGACGCCGTCGACCCGTGCCGTGACGATGGCCCAACCTTCGCCGCGCGCGACGATCCGACCGTCCTGGTCGACTGACACTACGCGGGCATCGCTCGATCGCCACGTCAGCTGCCGGTCCAGGACGGTGCCGGTGCCGTCGTACACCGTCGCCTCGAGAGTCGCTTTGCCACCGATGCGAAGCGGGCCGTCTGGCGAGGTCACGATCACGGAGTGAGCGCGCACCGTCACCACGGTCATTTCTACTTGCGCGCGAACTCCCTCGCTCGTCGCACTGATCGTGGCACGTCCGGGCTTTCGGGCTGTGACCGTCCCGTCGTCCGCGACCGTGGCGACCGACGGATCGCTCGACGTCCATTCGACGGCGTGCTCGGGATAACGGGTTCCACCACGCGCCGTCCTAACGATGGAACGCAGCCGCACCGCTGTGCCCACGACCGCCGCGGGCGGGACACCGTCGATGACGACCGAGATCACGGGCGGTGGCGTGACCGTTATGCTCACGGCGCGAGCGGTTCCACCGGATTCCGCGACGATCACTGCGACACCACGGCGCTTCGCGGAGATCGTGCCACCGTCGGTTACGATCGCGACACTCGGATTGCGAGAGACCCATCGAATCCTGGCGTCCATCGGCTTGCCGTGTCGATCCAGCGCGTGCGCGGAGAGCGTTGTTTCCGTGCCGGCTCGCACTTGGGTTGGCGCATCGATCTCGATGCTCGCGACCTCGGGGGCGACGACGACGAGGTCCACGGTGCCCTGCACGGTTCCGGCGGACGCGGTGATCGTGGTCGTACCAATGGCCTTCGCGGTAACGACGCCCGCGGCGTCGATGGTCGCGACGCCCGTGTTCGACGACTCCCATACGAGGCGCGTGGCCTCGACCGTCGTACCACTCTCCGTTCGTGCCGCGGCGTGCAGGACGATGCAGTCGCCGACTTCGATCGGGTCCGACGGGTGATCGAGCTCGATTGAGGTAACGGCGGTACGAACTGTCTTCCCGAGACCACGAGACGGCGCTGACGCTTGCGCCGGCGTCGGACTCTGTACTGCGGACGTTTTCCGGGACCTAACGATTTCCGCGAGGCTGATCTCGGCGTGGCTTGCCGCGGCAAGTGCGGACATCTCGGCTCTCACCGGCCCGAGCGCGCCGAGAGGCGTCGCGTCGAGGGCCTCCGCCGCGGCTGCGAGATCGGGAAACCGGTCTTCGGGGTTCTTGGCCAGCATGCGCATCACGGCCTGCTCAACGCGTTCCGGTACGTCCGCCCGCAGCGAGCGAAGCGCCGGCGGTGGCTCCCCTGCGTGTGCGCGCATCATCGCCATCCCAGTTCCTGTGAACGGCGTGCGCCCAGCGAGCATTTCGTAGGCGACGATTCCCACGGCGTACTGATCGCTCGCCGGCCCGACGTCGTGGCCCATGCACTGCTCGGGGCTCATGTAGGCGGGCGTACCGACAACGGTTCCAACGCGCGTGTACCCGGGCGCCTCGGCCACTTTCGCGATGCCGAAGTCGGTCACGATCGGGTCGCCGTCGGCGTCCAGGAGGATGTTCGCCGGCTTCACATCGCGGTGCACCACGCCTCGCCGATGCGCGTAGTCGAGGGCCGAGCCCACGTGGTACATGATCGCGCGCACCGACGTGAGCGTCAGTGGCCCACTTTCACGCAGCACGCGCTCGAGCGATCGACCGGGCACGTATTGCATGACGAAGAGGTACAGGTCCTCCACCGCTCGAACGCTGTGCACCGCGATGATATTCGCGTGCTGCAGGTTGGCGATGGTAATGGCTTCCTGACGGAAGCGCTCGA
>DATCGG010000180.1:0-7500 GCA_036509075.1 Gemmatimonadaceae bacterium | reverse complement strand
ACCGCGCCGTTGGCGCGCTCCAACACGCGGGTCACGAAGTCGATAGCTGACCAGGCATTACTTTTCCTGCCAAACGAGTCGAATGAGGCTGCATGGCTGAAGGTGGCAAGACGAAAAAGCCGCGCGTGAACATGGCGCGGGCGTGGGACGAAGCCCGCTCCCTCATCTGGAAGCACCGACGCTCGCTGTCGTTCGGGCTCGCGCTGATGCTCATCAACCGACTCGCGGGCCTCGTTCTCCCCGCGAGCTCGAAATACCTCATCGACAACGTTCTGACCAAGCATCAGCTGGACAAGCTGGTGCCGCTCGCGCTCGCGGTTGGTGCTGCGACGGTGGTGCAGGCGATCACGTCGTTCTCTCTGTCACAGATCGTGAGCATCGCGGCGCAACGGGCGATCAGCGACATGCGCGTCGACGTGCAGCGACACGTGCTCAGGCTTCCGGTCTCGTTCTTCGATGCCACGAAGTCGGGCGTGCTGATCACCCGCGTCATGACCGACGCCGAAGGCATCCGGAATCTCATCGGGACCGGTCTCGTGCAGCTCACCGGTGGGCTCCTGACGGCGATCATCGCTCTCGGCGTGCTGTTCTACCTGAACTGGCACCTCACCGCGTCGACCATCTTCGTGCTGTTGGCGTTCGGCGGCATGATGGCCGTGGCGTTCAAGCGACTTCGGCCGCTGTTCCGTCAGCGTAACGAGATCAACGCCGAGGTGACGGGACGACTGGGGGAGGCGTTAGGCGGGATCCGCACTGTGAAGGTGTACACCGCGGAGGAGCGCGAGGAACGGATCTTCGCCGACGGGATCGAGCGGCTGTTCAGGAACGTCGCGTCGACCATCACCGGGACGTCAGCCGTCGGTGCCGCCACGACGGTGATCGTCGGCGTGATCGGTGTCCTGATGATCATCGTGGGCGGACGGTCGATCGTGGGCGGCTCGATGACGCTCGGCGGTTTCGTCATGTACATCTTCTTCATCGGGCTGGTGGCGGCCCCGCTCGTGCAGATCGCGTCGATCGGAACGCAGGTCAGCGAAGCGTTCGCTGGGCTCGATCGCATTCGCGAGATCCGGCAAACTGCCACCGAGGATCAGGAAGACGAGCATCGCGACGCGGTTCGCGAGATCGCGGGCGACGTCGCATTCCAGAACGTGAGCTTCGAGTATGTCCCGGGCGTCCCGGTGCTTCGTGACGTGTCGTTCCAGACAGCGGCGGGAACGACCACGGCGCTCGTCGGCTCGAGCGGTGCGGGGAAGAGCACGCTGATCGGTCTCGTCAGCGCATTCAATCGGCCGACCCACGGCCGCGTGCTCGTCGACGGCCGCGATGCGGCGTCACTCCGGCTGCGCGAGTACCGCGCGCATCTGGGCGTGGTGATGCAGGACAATTTCCTGTTCGACGGAACGATCAAGGACAATATCGCGTTCGCGAAGCCTAACGCGACGGACGAGGAAGTGCGGGCGGTGAGCCGAATTGCGCACTGCGACGAGTTCATCGAGCGATTCGAGAAGAAGTACGACACGATCGTCGGCGAGCGCGGCGTGAAGCTGTCGGGAGGCCAGCGGCAGCGCGTCGCGATCGCGCGCGCGATCCTCGCCGACCCGCGGATCCTCATCCTCGACGAGGCCACGTCCAGCCTGGACAGCGAGAGTGAAGCGCTGATTCGCGATGGACTCCGCTCCCTCCGGCGCGGCCGGACGACGTTCGTGATTGCACACCGGCTCTCGACGATCGAGAGTGCCGATCAGATCCTGGTGATGGAAGAAGGCCGGATCATCGAGCGCGGCACACACCGGGAGCTGCTCGCGGCGAATGGGCGGTACCGGCAGCTCTACGACAAGCAATACAACATCGAGCACGACCAGTTCATCAATCCGGGCGAGGACTTTCTCCCGGTGCCGGAGCCCGAGCCGGCTCCAGTGCGGGCCGCGCGCCAGACTCGGGGCGCGCTCTAGCCACTGCGCATACGTCCGCCGCGACCTTTACAGAGGCTGCGGCGGACGCCACGTTCGAGTCGACCAGACCTGGCTGGCAAACGCCTCCGGAGGTGCGCATGGATGGCCTGATGATGGACTACGCCCTGACCATCACCGCAATGCTGCGCCGAACGGAGTCCATGTTCGGGCACAAGGAGATCGTCTCGCGGCGCCCGGACCGAACGATCGAGCGGTCGACCTACGCGCTCGCGTTAGGCCGCGCGCGCCGGCTCGCGTCGGCGCTGCAGCGGCTCGGCGTCGGCCGCGGCGACCGCGTCGCCACGCTCTGCTGGAACCATCTTCGCCATCTCGAGGCGTATTTCGGGGTGCCGTGCTCGGGCGCGATCCTCCATACCCTCAACATTCGGCTCCACATCGACGAGCTGTCGTACATCGCCTCGCACGCCGGCGATGTCGTCGTCATCGCCGACCAGTCGCTGCTGCCGCTGGCCGAGCAGCTGAAGAAGACGGTCGCGTTCCGGCAGCTGATCGTCATTCGCGACAACTCCGACACGCCGCTTCCCGACGGCGCGATCGACTACGAGGCGCTCATCGCCACCGGCGACCCGTCGTACCAGTACCCGGAGCTGCCGGAGTCCGAAGCCGCGATGATGTGCTACACGTCCGGCACGACCGGCCGTCCGAAAGGCGTCCTCTATTCGCATCGCTCGGTCTGCCTCCACACGCTCGGCACGCTGCTCTCCGACGTCATGGGGATCACGGAGCGCGATACTGTGCTCGCCGTTGTTCCTATGTTCCACGCGAACGCCTGGGGCTTGCCGTTCACGGCGGCGGTGTCGGGCGCGCGACAGGTGATGCCGGGACCGCACCTCGACCCCGCTAGTCTCGTCGAGCTGTTCGAGCACGAGCGCGTCACGATGGCCGCCGGTGTGCCGACGATCTGGCTCGGGATCCTGCAGTACCTCGACGCGAACCCCACGAAGCACGACCTCACGCCGCTCCGCCGCATGCTCGTCGGCGGCGCGGCCGTTCCGGAGCCGCTCATCCGCGCGTTCCAGGATCGGCACGGCCTGTACATCGTGCAGGGTTGGGGAATGACCGAAACGAGCCCGGTCGGGTCGGTGAGCAAAGTGACGAGCGAGCTCGAAAGCGCGTCGAGCGATGCGCAATTCGCGTATCGGGCGAAGGCCGGCCTCCCACTGCCGTTCGTGGAGATTCGCGCGCGCCGTGACGATGGCGAGCTCGCGGAGTGGGATGGGGAGACCATGGGCGAGCTCGAGGTCCGCGGGCCGTGGGTGGCGCGGGCGTATTACAACTCGCCGGAGTCCGCCGATCGGTTCACGGACGACGGGTGGTTCCGCACTGGCGATATCGTGTCCATCGATGCTCGCGGCTGCATAACGATTCAGGATCGGTCGAAGGATCTGGTGAAGTCGGGCGGCGAATGGATCAGCAGCGTCGCGCTCGAGGGAGCGCTGCTCTCGCACCAGGATGTGGCGGAGGCCGTCGTCATCGCGGTCCCGCATGAGAAGTGGTGCGAACGTCCCGTGGCGGTGGTCGTACCACGCGCGGGGCGGCTGCCCACGCTCGACTCGGTGCGCGCTCACCTCGCGCCACATTTCGCGAAGTGGTGGCTGCCAGACGACGTGATTGTCGTGGAGTCCATTCCGCGGTCGGGCACGGGGAAGTATCTGAAGAGCGTCCTGCGCGAACGTTTCCGCCACCATCTCGCAACGACCCCGTCTGGAGCGGCGCTGAATCAGGACACGTAGGTCGCCCAAGGCTGCGCGACGGGGTGCGGTTACTTTTCCCGCATGAAACGCCTCGTCATCGCCGTTCGCCTCGGGCTCTACCTGGGCGCGTCCTGGCTCATCGTCGGCGCGCTCGCGAACGGACTGTTCCCGCATGCGCTGACACTCGTCATTGCGCTTGCCGTCTACACCACGCTCCCGCTCGCGGTGTACGCGCGCTGGCGGGGGTGGCCGTTCTATCCCAAGGCCGCGTTCCGTCTGCTCGTCGTCCGGCCATTCTGGTATACGCAGCTGGTGCTGCCGTTCGTCAGCGTCGCGGCGACGGTCGGAGTGTTGATCGGCGCGGTTTTCGGGCAGCCGCTCGCCGGCGGACGAATCACAGCCGGTATCGTGCTCCTGGTCGTCGGCACCGTGCTCGTTGCTGGCTACCTGGGCACGCGCCGGCTCGTCGTCCGGGAGGTTGACGCCTCGATTCCCGGCCTCCCCCAGGAGTTCGACGGGCTGGCCATTGCCCAGGTTTCCGACCTGCACGTGGGACCGCACACGTCGCGGCGGTTCCTCGAGCGGGTGGTGCGGACGATTCGCGACCTCTCGCCTGACGTGATCGCGGTGACCGGCGACCTCGTGGACGACCGGCCCGAGGATGTGGACGCGTATGCGGCGGCGTTAGGTGCGCTGGACGCTCCCCTCGGCGTGTTCATGATCCCCGGGAATCACGACGTGTACGCCGGTTGGGACTCCGTCGAGCATCGACTGCGCAAGGACGTTCCGGCGCGCCTGCTGCTCAACGAGGCACACGTTCTTCGCCGAGGTGATGCGGCCCTCGTGCTGGCAGGCACGGGTGATCCGGCTGGAGGGCGTCGTGGGCAGAGCCGGGTTGCTCCCGACGTCGAGCGCACGCTCGCCGGAGCGCCTAACGGCGTAACGGTTGTGGCGCTCGCGCACAATCCGGCGCTCTGGCCTGCGCTCGCGAAGCATGGTGTCGCTCTCACGCTGAGCGGCCACACACACTGGGGCCAGCTCGCCTTGCCGTCGCTCGGGTGGAGCCTGGCATCGCCCTTCCTCGAGCACGCGATGGGTGCGTACCGCAACGAGAATTCGTTGCTCTACGTCAGCCCTGGGACGGGGTACTGGGGTATCCCGTTCCGTCTGGGGGCTTTCCCGGAAGTGACGCTGGTCCGTCTGCGCCGAGCGCCGGCCGCGCTGGAAGTCGGTCGGGCGCGCCGCGCACGTTGCGCCGCGTAGTCCCCGGCGTTCTCGTCACTGCGGCAGTCGCGCTGGCGTCCATTGCCATAGCGGGTGTCGAGACGCGCCTGTTCGGATCACCGGTCATCGAGGCACTTGTCGTCGCATTGCTGGTCGGCATGATCGTGCGGCTCGTCTGGCGACCGAGCCCGCGATTCGAGCCGGGCATTCGGTTCGGCGGCAAGCAGGTGCTCGAGTTGTCGGTGGCGATTCTGGGAATCTCGGTCGATCTCCCGCTGTTGCTTCGCGCGGGCCCTGCCCTCGGAGTCGCGATCGTGTCGATCGTCGCGCTGGGCCTCGTGTTCGGAGTGTTGATCGCGCGCGGGCTTGGCCTCCGCCGGCGTCTCGCGATTCTCGTTGCGACAGGCAACGCGATCTGTGGCAATTCGGCTATCGCGGCGGTTGCGCCGGTGATCGGCGCGGACGCGGACGACGTCGCGTCGTCGATTGCGTTCACGGCGATTCTGGGTGTGATCGTCGTGCTCGGGCTCCCGTTGCTCGTCGCCCCGCTCCACCTAACGAACTATCAGTATGGTGTGCTTGCCGGGTTGAGTGTGTACGCGGTGCCGCAGGTGTTGGCGGCGGCGTTTCCGGTGAGCACATTGTCCGGGCAGGTAGCGACGCTCGTGAAGCTGGTGCGAGTCCTCATGCTTGGTCCCGTCGTTCTCTTCTTCTCGGTTCGTGAGCGAGATCGGTTCGCTCACGCGCCGTCGCTCACGATGCTCGTGCCGTGGTTCATCGTGGGCTTTCTGGCGCTCGGGGCGTTGCGTGCGACGGGTGCAGTGCCAGCGAGCTGGATCGCCCCGACCCGGCTGGCGTCGACGAACCTCACGATCGTCGCGATGGCGGCGCTTGGTCTCAGTGCGGATGTGCGCACGGTGGCGCGCGCGGGATCGCGCGTTATCGCCGCGGTTTCGCTTTCACTACTGCTGCTGGTCGTGCTCGGGATTGCGTTCATTCATGTGTTGAACATTCGTTGAGAGTGGGACCGCGCCTGACGGAAATGCTTTGGTGACGAGGTGGCGAGCGTGGGGTGGTAGTGTGGCGTCATGCTCGCCGCTGTCCGGTCCGCCGCCGTGCTTGGCATCGATGCCTACGACGTGCTCGTGGAAGTCGACGTCGCCCTTGGTCTGCCGATGTGGACGATCGTCGGGTTACCCGCCGGAGCGGTCAAGGAAAGTCGGGAGCGTGTTTCTGCGGCCCTGCTGAACTCGGGCTTCGTGGTGCCGGCGAGGCGTGTCACGGTTAATCTCGCGCCCGGGGACCAGAGAAAGGATGGAACTGCATTCGACCTCCCGATCGCGTTAGGGTATCTGGCCGCGACGGGTCAACTCGATGCGGAGTCGCTCGCGTCGGTCGTCGCGATTGGCGAGCTTGGCCTGGATGGCTCGCTGCGGCCCGTGCGAGGTGCACTCTCGGTCGCGCGGCGCCTCGCCGCGTCAGGCCGCCGCAACCGAGACGCCATCAGCGACGTCACGCTGGTGCTCCCGCCGCCTAACGTCGCGGAGGCCTCGCTCGTCTCGAAGCTCGCCCTCTCTGCGCCGCCGACACTCACGTCGATCGTCGCGCAGCTCGAGGCGGGACGGCTCGATCCCCCGGGCGCCGGCCTGAATGATACGAGCGCCGCGCCAGTGGCCGAATCCGTCGACCTCGCCGACGTGGTTGGCCAGGAGGTCGCCAAACGCGCCCTGGAGATCGCGGCCGCCGGAGCGCACGCGCTCTTGATGATCGGCCCGCCCGGAGCGGGGAAGACCATGCTCGCGCGGCGCCTCCCGACCATCCTGCCGGCGCTGACCGAGGAGGAAGCCCTCGAGGTCGTGGCGATTCACTCGGTGGCGGGACTGCTCGCGCCTAACGCGGCGGTGTCCGTCGCACGCCCGTTTCGCGCGCCACACCATACGCTGTCGGCGGCCGGGCTGATCGGCGGCGGCAGCAACCCGAGGCCAGGCGAGGTGAGTCTCGCGCACCATGGCGTGTTGTTTCTCGATGAGCTGCAGGAGATCCCGCGACACGTTCTCGACGCGCTGAGACAACCACTCGAGGATGGCCGAGTGGTGATCGCGCGTGCGGCGACGTCGGTGGCCTTTCCGGCACAGTTCACGCTTGTGGGTGCGATGAACCCGTGCCCATGCGGACGTGCGGGCGACCCGCGAGGCGGCTGTTCGTGCGCGGCCTCCGAGATTGCGCATCATCAGTCGCGTCTCTCCGGTCCGCTCGCGGACCGCATCGACATGCAGGTTCGGCTCTCGGCGGTGCCGCTGCGCGAGCTCGGGAAGCGCGAGGGCGGGGAGTCATCGGCGGCCGTGCGCGCGCGGGTGGAGATGGCGCGGGCGAGGCAACGGGACCGGTATCGCGGCGTGCCGCGCGTTAGGTGCAACGCGCACGCGGCGGGCCGTTGGCTCGATACCCGCACGCCGGTGGACGACGACGCGCGGGAGCTGCTTGCGTCGGCGGCCGAGCGGTCGGGGCTGTCGGCGCGGGCGTACCATCGCGTTCTCAAAGTGGCACGGACGATCGCGGACCTCGACGATGCGACGGCCGTCGCCTGGACGCATGTCGCCGAGGCG
>DATCGG010000179.1:0-6957 GCA_036509075.1 Gemmatimonadaceae bacterium | reverse complement strand
AACGGGGCCGAGCCACTCTCTAAAAGAGGAGCCGCGTGCCCGTTGGCTCGAACGTCGCGAGCGGTGGCCGCCGGAGCCGAGTGCCCGCGCCTCCGCCACGATGATCTCGACATAGCCTCCGCCACGATGATCTCGACGCGTCCCATCTGGCGCCGTTTCCGCCCCAGTCTAGCTTCTCCGTCATTCTCACCCTCTGCCCATGCGATCCGTCGTTACGCCAAGTCTCCTCCTCTCGTTCGCCGTGAGCGCCCTGCCCGCGCAGGGTACTCGCCTCCTGCGTAACCCGTCGCTCGGGCCCACACAGATCGCGTTCACGTACGGCGGCGACCTCTGGGTCGTCGGCCGACAGGGCGGCGAGGCTCGGCGCATAACGAGTACGCCGGCCGTCGAGGCCGACCCACAGTTCTCTCCCGACGGCAAATGGATCGCGTTCACGTCCAACCGCGACGGGGGCGACGCCGTGTACCTCGTGTCGGTTGACGGCGGCAATCCCCGGCGCCTAACGTGGAGCCCGGCCGGCGAGCACGCCCGTGGGTGGACACCCGACGGGCGCCGCGTGCTGTTCGGGTCGGGACGGGCATCCGCCCCGACGCCCTACGAGAAACTCTGGACGATCCCCGTCGACGGCGGTCCCGCGCAGCTCGTGCCCGCCTACATGGGATTCCGCGGCAGCTTCTCGCCGGACGGAAAGCGCATTGTCGTCGACCGCGTCGACCGCTGGGACGTGGAGTTCCGCAGCTATCGCGGCGGCCAGAACACACCGCTCACCATAACCGACGTGTCGAACGGCGCCGAAACCCGGCTGCCGAACGAGCGGACGATGGACATCGACCCGGTGTGGGTCGGCGAGACGATCTATTTCCTGTCCGACCGCGACTGGGCCACCAACGTCTGGTCGTTCGACACACGAAGCTCGCAGCTCAAGCAGCTGACGCACTTCAAGGATGCCGACGTCAAAACACTCGACGCCGGTGAGAACGCGCTCGTCTTCGAGCAGGATGGGTACCTCTGGATGATGGAGCCGATCGGCGCCGCGCCGAAAAAGCTCGCGATCAGCGTCGCCGGCGATTTCCCATGGGCCGCCGCGCGATGGACCGACGTGACGAAGTCGATCTCCTCGGCCGCGCTCGGACCTAACGGCAAACGCGCGCTGTTCGAGGCCCGGGGGGAAATCTTCACCGTCCCCGTCGAGAAAGGCGATGCGCGTGACCTCACGCGCTCGTCGGGCGCCGCCGATCGCGCTCCCGTGTGGTCGCCGGACGGGCAGCGCGTCGCGTGGTTCTCCGACGAAGGCTCCGGCTATCGTCTCCTCATCGGCAACGCCGACGGACTCGGCACGCCGCGCGCGATCGCTATCGGCGACGCGAAGATGGCGTGGTCGCCCGCGTGGTCACCGGACGGCAATCACATCGCGTTCGTCGATAACAAGGTGCGCCTCCGCGTCGTGAACCTGGCGAGCGGCGCGATCACGGTGGCCGACACCGGTGGTGGATCCACCGACCTGCAGGCAATGGAGCCCGTCTGGTCGCCGGACTCGAAGTGGATTGCGTACGCCAAGAGCTACCCGAACCAGTTCCGGCGCGTCGTCGTCTGGTCGCTGGCCGACGGACGCAAGCACGCGCTCACCGACGCGCTGGCCAGCGCGGGGGAGCCGGCCTGGGATGCGAACGGCCGCTGGCTCTACTTCCTCGCCAGCACCGACCTTGGCGTGCAGAGCGGATGGGCGGACCTCGGCAGCCAGACCCGGACGTCCACGTCCGGTGTCTATGTCGCGCTGCTCAGGGCGGATGAGCCCACGCCGTTCACGCCCGAGAGCGACGAGGAGCGCGCGGCCCGCACCTCCGGCACGCCGGCTCCCGGGACGCCGGCTCCGGGCGCACCGTCGCCGGCCGCTCCGCCCGGAGGCGCCGATACGACGCGTCGTGCGCCTAACGATTCAGCTCGTACCAGCTCCGGCGCGGCAGGTGCGCCGCCGACGGTCCGCATCGATTTCGATAGATTCGATCGTCGGATTCTCGCGCTGCCCATGCCGGTCCGCGACTACGCCCAGCTCATCCCCGGAGCGTCCGGCGTTCTGTTCGCGGCCGAGCGCGTGCCGAATCAGCCCGGGACGACGCTACACAAGTGGGAGATGACGCCCCGAAAGGCCTCGGTGTTCGTGAGCGGCGTTTCACGCGTCTCGGCATCGCGCGACGGGAAGAAGCTCATGTGGCAGCAGGGCATCGGCGCTAACGCGACCTGGGTCGTCGCCGGGACGGAGGCCCCGCCGAAGCCGGGCGAGGGCGCGCTCCGCCTGGCGCTGAGTGCCCAGATCGACCCCGCACTCGAGTGGAAGCAGATCTTCGACGAGGCGTGGCGGATGGAGCACGACTTCTTCTACGCCCCGAACCTCCACGGTGCCGACTGGGACGCGGTGCGAGCGCGCTACCAGCCGCTCATCCCGTACGTCAAGCATCGCGCCGACCTCACCTACATCCTCGACATGCTCGGCGGCGAGCTGTCAGTGGGGCACTCGTTCACTGGCGGCGGCGAGCTGCCGCCGGTGGACAGCTCGCGCGTCGGCGCGTTAGGCGCCGATCTCGTGGCCGACGGCGAGCGGTGGCGGGTAGCGCGCATCTACACGAGCGAGAGCTGGAACCCGGGTCTCCGTGCTCCGCTCGACGCGCCGGGCGTGAAGGCACGCGTTGGCGACTACCTGCTCGAGGTGAACGGCGTTCCGGTGACCACGCGCGACGAGCCGTGGAAGGCGCTCGACGGCACGGCCGATCGTCAGACGGTGCTCCGCCTGAGCGACCGCGCGAATGGCGAGGGCGCGTGGAACGTGACGGTCGTGCCCGTGCGCTCGGAGGCACAGCTGAGGCAACGCGCATGGGTCGAGGACAACCGACGACGAGTAGACTCGCTGTCCCACGGGACACTCGCCTACGTCTGGATACCGAACACCGGCCGCCCGGCCGTGACCGCGTTCGACCGGTATTACTACGCGCAGCAGGACCGTCAGGGTGCCGTGATCGATGAGCGCTTCAACGGCGGTGGGCTACTGGACGACTACTTCGTGACGGCCATGAGCCGGAAGCCGGTTGGCGGCGTGACCGACTATGTCCCGGGCGTCGCGAGCGTGAAGCTGCCGATCAGTGGCGTCGCAGGTCCGAAGGTGCTCGTCACGAACGAGCTCGCGGGCTCCGGCGGCGACTTCTTCCCGTGGGTGTTCCGTCAACTCGGCGTCGGCCCGCTGATCGGAACGCGCACGTGGGGTGGACTGGTGAACGCCGCGGTTCCTTATCCGCTCGTGGACGGTGGCTTCATCACGTCGCCGGCGCGCGCGGTGTTCGGCCCGGACGGGTTCATCGCGGAAGGCGAGGGCGTGCATCCCGACATCGAGGTGTTGCAGGACTCCAAGCTCGTTATGCAGGGTCGGGATCCGCAGCTCGAGCGTGCGGTGGACGAGACCATGAAGCTCGTGGGAACGAACGGCGCGAAGATCGCGAAGCCACCGGCGTTTCCGGTCAAGGCGAAGCGGCCGACTGGCGTGGTTCCCTGATTGGGCCTGGCTGTTAACGGCTTTACGGTCGGCATCGCGGCCTGGTCGGCGGGGCATCGGGGTTCGTCGGCTGCGAGCGCGCCGCACCGACGAGGCTGCGCCCCCGCGCCCCGGCGCGATGATCCCGACCAGCCCCGCGCAATGAGGAACCGAGGTGTTAGGCGAGGTGGCGCGGCGCCGTGAGCAAAATGTCAGCGGTCACCTCGCGCGCGCTCGTCAGCCCCGTCAGCGCGAGCGTGACCTTGATGTCCCGCTGGATCTGCGACAGCAGGTGACGAACGCCTGCCTCACCGCGAGCCGCGAGCGCGTAGACCCACGCGCGCCCGATCATCACCGATCGCGCGCCGAGGGCGAGTGCTTTCACGACGTCCTGGCCGCTGTGGACCCCGCCGTCCAGCATGATCTCGAGCCGACTACCTACAGCCTCGGCGATGCGCGGCAGTGCCGAGATCGTGGACGGGGCGCCGTCGAGTTGGCGGCCGCCGTGATTCGACACCACGATCCCCTGCGCGCCGGTGTCCGCCGCGGCACACGCGTCGTCCGGCTCGAGAATGCCCTTGATGATGAGCGTCCCGGGCCATTCGCGCCGCAACCACTCGATGTCTCGCCACGTCACCGATGGGTCGAACTGCGAGTCGATCCACGAGCGGAACTGCTGCACGTTCTTCGCGCTCGCGACGTACGACGCCAGGTTCCCGAACACGAGCGGCCGGCCGCCTAACGCTACATCGACCAGCCACCGCGGGTGCACGGCGAAGTTGAGCGCGCTTCGCACGCGGGCCGCGGCGGTGAGGCCCCCTCCCATGCCGTTCCGCGTGTCGCGATAGCGCGCGCCGACGACGGCGAGGTCCACGGTGAACACGAGGGTATCGACGCCGACGGCACGGGCGCGCTGGAGGAGCTCAGTCACGTGCCCGCGGTCGCGCATCATGTACAGCTGGAACCAGAACGGCGCCTTCGTGGCCGCGCGCACTTCTTCCAGTGAGCAGAGCCCGACGGTCGAGAGGCAGAACGGGACGCCCGCCGCCTCCGCCGCCCGTGCCGCCTGTACCTCGCCCCGGCGCCGCATGAGTCCCGCGAGTCCCACCGGGGCGAACGCGACGGGCATCGCCGCCGTTCGGCCGGCGATCTCCGCGGTGGTGTCGATCTGCGAGACGTCCCGCAGCACACGCTGGCGGAGCCTGAGGCGCGCGAGATCCTCACGGTTCGCAGCGAGCGTGCGCTCGTCGACGGCTCCGCCGTCGATGTAGTCGAACAGCTGGCGCGGCAGCCGTGACTCGGCCAATCGCCGGTAATCCGATACGGTCGCCGGAGCGAGCCGGAGAGTACCCATGAATGCCTAACGAGATGACAGGTCGACGCGGTCGGCTGCTGGCATGGCCACAGTATCACCATCGCGGCGGGAACCTGCAATGGGTGTCGCTTGCTGCTGGCTGCTTGCTGCTTTGCCGGTCGGCATCGCGGTCTGGTCGGCGGGGCATCGGGCCTCGTCGGCGGAACGCGCTCGCAGCCGGCGCCGCGCGACGCCTCCTCACCCCGACGCCCCGCCTCCTGCCCCGCTAGGAGCTGACCGTCAGGAGCGAGCAGCAAGCGCGCGTCCCCATTGCGGGCACCCGCACGCTCGTTAGGCGCGCACAGGCTGCTTGCTCGGCGATGCATGCGCGGTGACGAGCAGCGTCCGGGTCGCTCAAGGCTGCCGTCAAGCGCGGGGACGCGGCCAGAGGAGGTGCTCGCGCGGCGCCGCAGCGATCGCCGGACCTTACGGAGCCGTACGCCTCCCACCACGCTGGTCCGGCGGCGCCGGCTGCGAGCGCGCGTACCGACGAGGCCGCGTCCCCGCGCCCCGGCGCGATGCACTCGACCTATGCCCCGGCGAGACGCACTCAACGTCGCGATGTACTCGACCCGCCCCGCGACAGGGTGATACGTTCGAGGGCATGTCCCGCCACTCGATCAGCGCTCGAGCCGTGCTGCTCATCGCAGCACTCGCTGCTCCGCTCACCGCGCAGGAACGAGTCACGTTCAGGCATCTGACGATCGCCGACGGGCTCTCACAGAACGTCGTCTCGGCGATCGTGCAGGACCGGCGCGGATTCATGTGGTTCGGCACGAAGGACGGGCTCAATCGCTACGACGGCTACCAGTTCGTCGTCTTCCGCCACGACCCGTTCGATTCGACCTCGATCTCCGACAGCGAGATCACGGCGCTGTTCGAGGACAGTCGCGGCGAGCTGTGGGTCGGCACGCGTGGCGGCGGCGTCAACCGGTTCGACCGCGCTCGCGAGCGGTTCACGCGGGTGCGCGCGGGTCCGGCACGTGACGTTGTGGCGATTGCCGAGGACCCGAGCGGCGCGATCTGGGTCGGCGCGGCCGGCGAAGGTCTGTTTCGCCTAACGCTCAACGGTCGGCGCGAGGCCACGGTCGATCGGTTCGTGCATTCGCCGGCTGACACCACGAGCCTCGGCGATGACCGGGTGCGGGCGATGCTGATCGATCGGCGCGGCGTGCTGTGGGTCGGCACCGACGCTGGGCTCGACCGTCGTGAATCGAGCAGCGCCGGCCGCGTGGCGTTCACGCATCTGACAGTGCGATCGAGTTCGCCCCTCGCCCTCATCGACACAGCCGTCACGTCCCTCTACGAGGACTCCCGCAGCCGCCTCTGGATCGGGTCCGTTCCGGGAGTCAGCGCGTTCGACTCCGCCAGGACGAGCATCCGCCACTACTACCATAGATATCGGACCTTCAGGTACGGCTGGGGCATAGCCGTCAGCCTCGCGGAGGATCCGACGGGCCAGCTTTGGGTGTCGACCGTCTCGGAGCTGATGCGTCTCGATCCATCGACGGGCGTGTTCACGTACTTCCGCCATGAGCCGCTGAATCCGGAGAGCATGAACGACCTGCCAACCCGGGTGTACCGCGATCGCTCGAATGTGATCTGGGTCGGCTCCAACGGGTACGGGATCAACGCCTACGATCCGAAGGCGAATCGGTTCAAGACATTTCGGCGTCCTGAGAACTGGCCGTCGCGGTTGTCCGGGTTCAGCGTGTACACGCTGTTCGAGGATCTCTCGGGTACGCTCTGGATCGACGCCGGGCTGCTGTACCGATGGAACCGCACAACGGGTGAGCTCAAGAGCTTCGAGACCAACTCGAACCGGCCTAACGATTTCGGGAACGTCGCCGTGTGGTCGATTGTGGAAGATCCGCGCGGGTCGCTCTGGACCGCGTCCGTTTCCGGGCTGTATCACTACGAGATCGCGACCGGCCGTTTCCGGCAGTATCGATACGACCCCGCAGACTCCACGGGTCTTCCCGAACAGTCGGTGTACGACGTCTTTCGCGACCGGAGTGGAGTGATCTGGGCGGTCACGGAGAATTATCTCGTCAGGCTGGCTGACCCGGAGCGCGGCCGCTTT
>DATCGG010000178.1:0-4640 GCA_036509075.1 Gemmatimonadaceae bacterium | reverse complement strand
CTCGGCTTCACGGGCCGAGTCGCGAGCACTCTCGAAGCTCGGCTCGGCCGGCGGATCGACCATCAGGTCTCGGAAGTTGGCCGAATGCTCTGGTTCGACCCCATCGGTGGGCTCAACGACGACAACACCTGCGCCGGGTGCCATTCACCGACGAACGGGTTTGGCGATACTCAGTCCATCGCCATCGGCATCGACAACAACGGCATCGTCGGCCCGAACCGAACCGGCCCTCGCAACCAGCGTCGGTCGCCCATGGTGCTGAACACGGCGTTCTACCCGACGCTGATGTGGAACTCGCGATTCCGTGCATTGTCCGGCGACCCGTTCGACAACAGCGCCGGCCTGCTGTTCCCGGATCCGGAGGGCCTGACACTCTCCTACCAGCGGCATCTCCTCGGCGCGCAGGCCTTCATCCCGCCTACCGAACGCGTGGAGGTGGCGGGGTTTACGTTCCCCGGCGGTAACGATGACATCCGAAACGAGGTGCTGCGGCGGCTGAACGCGACCCGGAACTATCGTGATCTGTTCTCGCGCGCGTTCCCGGATGTGAAGGCAGGCAACCCGATCACGTTCGACCACGTCGGCCGGGCCGTGGCCGAGTTCGAGTTCACGCTCGTCGCCGCCGACGCGCCGATCGACCGGTACGCGCGGGGCGACCGCAACGCCATGAGCGACGCGGAGAAGCGCGGCGCGGTGCTGTTCTTCGGCCGCGGAGGCTGCGTCGGCTGTCACGCGGTGTCCGGCCAGTCGAACGAGATGTTCAGCGACTTCCGCGAGCATGTCATCGGCGTTCCACAGGTCGCGCCGAGTGTCGGCAATGTGACATTCGACGGCCCGGGGCACGACGAGGACTTCGGGCTCGAGCAGGTCACCGGGAACGCGGGCGACCGGTACGCCTTCCGTACGTCTCCGCTCCGGAACGTGGCGCTCCAGCCGGCGTTCATGCACAACGGCGCCTTCGTTAGGCTCGAGGACGCGATCCGCCACCACCTCGACCCGGTCGCCTCGGCGACGAGCTACTCACCTGCCCGGCTCGCGGCCGACCTGCGAGGTCCAACGGGCCCGGCGGCACCGGTGCTCCAGCGCCTCGACTCGCGGCTAGTGACCCCAACGATTCTCTCGGATGAGGAGCTGAGCGACCTCGTCGCCTTCGTGCGAAACGGTCTCCTCGATCCGTCGGCAGAGTCCCAGCGCTTGCGGCGGCTCATTCCTGAGAGGCTGCCGAGCGGCAGGACGCCCCTCCGCTTCGAGTTTCGTTGAGGCTCGGGACTCGGGACTCGGGACTCGGCCGGGATGCTATTACCGGCGAGGACGCTTGCTAGGTGGTAGAAGGTTCCCGGCCGAGTCCCGAGTCCCGATGTCCCGATGTCCCTAGTCCCCTAGTCCCTAAGAGCGGCAGTTATGCCGCCCTGCCCGGTCCCAAATGGTTGCATCTGGGTCGCATGCGACGACGACGCAAAAGTCTGCTCCGTAGCCGCTAGGGTCTTGGCGTGTTCGGTCGCAAGGTTGGCGCGCCCGAAAGGCCGGAGAGGCGCATGACCGTGCAGGAGCTGACCAAATGGGTGCTGTTCCCTTGACGACGACGCCTGAGGCCGAAATCCAGGTCAGTACGCCGCCGTCGACCGTGCTGATCGTCGACGACGACCCCGACATGCGGCTCTATCTCCGGAGCTGCCTGCGGGGCCTCGCTTCGCCATTCCAGCGGGTGATCGAGGCGGCCGACGGGCTCGAAGCACTCCGGCTGATTCGATCCGTGGCGGTGAGCCTCGTGATCAGCGACGTCGCGCTTCCCGGCCTCGACGGCCGCCGTTTGACTCGTGCCATCCGCGATGACGCCGCGCTGTCACACGTCACCGTGCTGCTCATCAGTGGGGAAACAGTGGTCGGCGACAGCAACGCCGACGGTTTCCTCAGCAAGCCGTTCAACACCCATCAACTCCTTGCCGCGCTGGACCGACTGCCGGCGCGGGGCTCCGGACCCTGACACGCCCGACGCGGTTCTCGCGCTAGGCGCCGTTCGTAATCGTTCTGCTTGGATCGTCCCGTTCTGAATCGGAGGTTTGCCATGTCGTTCCGCAGATTCGCACGCAGAGTCATCGGCGGTGCCGGGCTGTTGCTCGCTGTCGCACCGCAGCTCATGCCGGCGCAGGGCCCCACGCTCTCGCCGGAGCTCCAGGGTGTCCGCAAGGCGCTCGATAAGTACAACGACCCGATTGTCGCCGTGCACGATGGCTACTATTCCACCCTCGGCTGCATCTCGTATCCCAACGGTGGCGGCGAAGGCGCGATGCAGTACAAGCCCGGTGCGATGGGCGTCCACTTCCTCAACCTGGGGAACCTCGGCCCGACGCTGGACCCGGCCAAGCCGCAGGTCCTGATCTACGAGCCGAACGGCGACAAGCTGAAGCTCATCGCGGCCGAGTGGTTCGTCCCGGTGGAGCTCGTGAAGGGGCCGGTGCCGAAGATCTTCGGGCAGGAGCTCGGCGGGCCGATGGAAGGGCACAAGCCGCTGATGCCGGACGGCCTGCACCATTACGACCTGCACGTGTGGCTGTGGAAGAACAACCCTGACGGTGTCTTTTCGCCGACAAATCCTGCCGTGAAGTGCCCGGCGACTGGATACTCGTTCACGGAAGCAGCGCCGAAGATGATACACGGCAGCAAGTAGCGTGACACTCACGCGATGACGACCGCCGCGTCGCTCGCGTTGGCCCTGGCCGATCGCTACCGCATCGAGCGGGAGCTCGGCCAGGGCGGGATGGCGACCGTGTATCTCGCGCACGACCTCCGCCACGACCGCGACGTGGCCATCAAGGTCCTGCACCCGGACCTCGGCGCAGCGTTAGGCGCCGACCGCTTCCTCGCCGAGATCCGGACCACGGCGCGACTCCAGCACCCGCACATCCTGCCCCTGCTCGACAGCGGTGCGACCGGTGGCGCCGACGGAGACACGGGTGGCGGGCTGCTGTACTACGTGATGCCTCTCGTCACGGGCGAGACGCTTCGCGCCCGCCTCACACGGGAGCGGCAGCTGCCGATCGGCGATGCCGTCCGGCTCGCGCGCGAGGTGGCGAGCGCACTCGACTATGCCCACCGCCACGGCGTGATCCACCGCGACGTCAAGCCAGAGAACATCCTGCTGCACGACGGGAGCGCGCTCGTCGCCGATTTCGGCATCGCGCTCGCGGTCCAGCAGGCTGGCGGGCAGCGGCTCACCCAGACCGGGTTGTCGTTAGGTACGCCGCAGTACATGTCGCCCGAGCAGGCGATGGGCGAGCGGACGATCGACGCGCGCACGGACATCTACGCGCTCGCGGCGGTGACGTACGAGATGCTCACTGGGGACCCTCCGTTCACCGGCTCGAGCGTCCAGGCTGTGGTGGCGAAAGTCCTGAGCGCCGAGCCCGAGCGGCCGACGCTCGTCCGAAAGACCATACCGGTCGCCATCGAGCAGGCGGTGCTCACCGGACTCGCGAAGCTGCCGGCCGACCGGTTCGCGACGGCCGCGGAATTCGCAAACGCGCTGCTCGACGCTGGAGCACCGGTCGGCGGACCAGCGCCGAGCATCGGAACGGCGCCCGCCCGTGTGCGCGCCGGCCGGGCCATGGCGGTGGCGGGTGGGATGGCACTTGGCCTTGTCGCCGGAGCCGGGAGCGTCCTGCTCGCGAAACGGGGCGGCTCCGGGCATAACGCGACGGCAGAGCTGACGCGCGTCCAGGTGACGTTCACCGGAATCGCGGGCAGGCCGGCGATCACCCCGCGTGGCGACGTGATCGCCTACGTCCAGCGCCGCTGCGACCAGCGGGGACACGAAGGGTTTACGCACTACGAGGCCATGCGGTCCGGCGACGATCCCGTCCCCTGTCGATCGTCGCTCATCGTTCAGGACACCGGGGCGACGACCCCGGTGACCGTGATCGCCGACGCGCCATGGATCACGACGTTGCGGTGGACGCCGTCGGGCACGGCCCTCGTGATCGCCGCGCAGCTCGACTCGGCGCGTCAAGGAACGTTCGTCATCCCGCGTCTCGGTGGAACGGCGCGGCGTCTCGGACCGGCCGCCGTGATCGACGTGCATGCGACGGCCGACACGGTGGTGCTTCTGCCCGGCACGCGGGAGCGCGGGACGGCCGCGTGGGCGAAGGTCGTCGTGCTCGCAACTGGCGCGGTGGCCGACAGCATTCATATGCCGTTCCCGAACGTAGCCGGGCTCGCGTGGTCTCCCGATGGACAGCTCATCGTGGTGACGGATGCCGGTGGCACCCTAACGATGCTCCGGCGTGACGGTACTGTCGTCGATTCGACGTCGGTCGAGACGCGTCCCGACCTTCGCTGGACGCCCGCCGGGGACGCGATCGTGGCGTTCCTTCCTGCGCCAGGCCGGGACGACGATTTCATACGCATCACCGTCGGCCGCGGCGGCCGGTTCGTCGGCGGGCCCGTGCCGCTGCTGCCCCGAGGACAGGCCCTGTACCGCGGCGAGTTCGATCTCGCTCGCCTGACGGGGCTTTTGGCGTTCATCTCCGGCGACGCGCTCTCGAACACGCGCGTCTTCGACATCATACCCGGTACCGCGTCGACGGGACGTGAGGTTACCAACGGCACGTCGTGGTACGGGAATCCCACCATGACGCCTGACG
>DATCGG010000177.1:0-4056 GCA_036509075.1 Gemmatimonadaceae bacterium | reverse complement strand
GCTCACGCAATGGTTTATCGCGCGTGGCTTCGCTCAGGGCGATGAAATGTCGATCGAGGTGCTCCGCGCCTATTGGCGCCGGCTTCATGGCCTGGCACCGCGGCCAGAACCGAGTAGGGAATCGGGAATCGGGAATCGGGAATAGAGGGAACCGGGAACAGGGAACTGGGAACAGGGAACAGGGAACTGGGAACAGAGGCTCCACGGAGTTTCTGTTCCCGGTTCGCATCGTCGCCAGTCGCCAGTCGCCAGTCGCCAGTCGCCAGTCGCCAGTCGCCTGCCGCCTGCCGTTAGGCACACTGCCTCCTCAGCGCGGCCGGCGTCGCACCCAGGAACCGCTTGACCACCCTGGTCATGTGGCTCTGATCGAAGAAGCCGGCGCGCATGGCCACATCCGGAAGCGAGAGCGACGTACCAGTGAGGAGCTCACACGCGCGCTGCACGCGAAGGCGGCGGACGTAGTCCCCGACCGTACAGCCAAGGTGATCGCGGAAGGCTCGCGCAACGTGTACGCGATGCACGCCGGCCACCGTAGCGAGCGTCGTGAGGTCCACGACCATCGCGAGATCCGCCCGGAGATAGTCCTGCACGTGCGTGAGCCACGCGGGCGGGCACCGTTCCGCGCGGCGGCGCTCGCGACGCGCGCTCTGCGCAAGCAACTCGAGCGCGATGCTCTCGATCACCAGCCCCGAGACAGAGCCGGGCCCGGCGGCGCGCATCTCGACGTAAGCGCGAGCGGCGAGATCCACGATCCGGTCATCGCGAACGATCGTCGGGGCGTGAGGCGTCGGCACTTCATCGAGGTCGCCGAGCGTCGCCAGCGGCTCGATGACCAGGCAACGGCCGCCCGCGTTTCCGTAGCAGCATGCGTGGCCGTCGCCCGGCGGCGAAACGCGAACGCTCGGCGCCACGCGCCACACGGTCGACGTCCCCCGTCGCTCCTCGATGCTGCCGTGGGCCAGGAAGCAGATGTGCGCGGTGTGACGATGCTCGCCCACCGTGCGGACGTCGGCAGGCCACGTATGCTCGACGAGATGAGTGCGCCCGCGGGTGAGATCCGCGGTTCGCCGCAGCGCCGCTTCCTCGGGTGTCGCCGCACGCATCGATACTCTGCCGTTCGCTCGGGTTCCCTGTCGTACGCCCGAAGAAACGGCCGGGCGCGTCCCGAGCCAACACCAGCGGGATAACCAGCGATTAGGCGGTGCCGGACGAGGCCGACCAACGGTTCGTCCCACCGCACCGCACGGGACGAGGCGACCCGCCCGTGGTGCCGCTGCCTAACGCCGCATCTACGCGCGCCGCTCTGCCGCGGAGGAGATCCGGGCGAGCACGGCGCGGCGACGGTCTCGGGCCACGATGGTCGTCGACCCTTCACTCATCGTCAGCTGCAGCCGTCCGCCGGTCAGCGACCGGACAGAGCGGATCCGCTCCATGTTCACGAGTCGGCCACGATGAATCCTGAGGAAGCGCTCGGTGCCGAGGTGTTGGGCTAGTCGGTCGATCGGAACGCGCGTCTTCACCACCGTGCCGTTTTCCTGATGGATGCGGACGTAATTGCGCGCAGCTTCGACGTAGACGATCTCCGGCACTCGTGTAGCGACCTGTCTGAACCCCGACTTCACGAGGATCACCTCGCCGGGCGAACCAGTCCCCGACACCGGGACCGCAATGGATGGCGGCACGAGCTCGCGCGCGAAACGCGCAGGCTGTGACATGGACGCGGTTCTGCCAAGGAGCTCGGGGCGAGGATCGCTAGGGGCCGGTTGTCGAATGACCGGCTGCGTATCGAGAGAGTCGCGGCGGTAGCTCATGGGACGAACGATGAGCACGTGCACACGACACGTCTTGCACCCGTGTAGCACGCCCGCGTCGCGTTCCATCCCCGTTCGAGCCGCTGTGACGAGCCGATTGGCGTGCGGTTAGATCTCGCTGCCCAGCCGGTCGCGGAAGGCATCGCGGTATCCTCGGCTCAGGGTGAGCTTCGCACCGGTCGAGAGGATGATCACGTACTCCCCGCCGAACATCGGCTGCAGCTCGCGTACGCGCGCGAGGTTCACGATCGCCGAGCGATGAACGCGCGCGAAGTGTCGCGGGTTGAGCTTGCGCTCGAGCGACTTGATTGGCTCGCGCACGAGATAACGCCCGCGCGCGGTATGGACGCGCGCGTAATTGTCCGCCGCTTCGATCCAGTCGACGTCCTCCACCTGCACCACCGTCACTCGGCCTTCGCTCTTCACGAGGAGCCGATCCGCGTACTGCTCACGCGCGCGAAGCTCGGTCAGCACCGCCTCGAGTCGCTCATCAAGGGTCGCGGCGCGCCGTTCGCCGAGTCGCGATCGAGCACGGCCCAGGGCGGTGCGAAACCGGTCTTCGTCAAATGGCTTGAGCAGGTAGTCCACGGCGTGGACGTCGAACGCGCGAATCGCGTATTCGTCGTAGGCGGTCACGAACACGACCACGGGCATCGGCTCGCCTTCCAGCGACTCGAGCACTCCGAAGCCGTCGAGCTCCGGCATCTGCACATCGAGAAACACGAGGTCGGGCCGTTGTGCGCGAATGACTTGGGCGGCCTCGCTTCCGTTCCGCGCCTCGCCGACGAGTGACAACCCAGGGGACGCGCCGATGAACGCTCGCAATCCGCGCCTGACGAGTGGCTCATCGTCGGCGATGACGACCCGGACGTCAGTCACCGGCGGCCACCAGCGGAGCCGCGGACGTTGGTGGTAGCGGTGGCCGCACAGCCGGCTCGCCGCGATCGTCCGCCGTGAGTTGGAATGGAATGCGGATGCGGGCGACGCACCCGCCCTCCGGAAGGTCCGCGAGGGTGAGCTCCTGCCGGTCGCCATACAGACGCTCGAGCCGCGCTCGCGTCGTCGTGAGGCCAATGCCGTCCGGGCGCACCTGTCCATGGGCGAGCCCCGTTCCGTTGTCGCGAATCTCCACGCAGAGCCAATCGCCATCGCGGCGCGATCGGACCTCGATGCGACCCGTCCCCGCGTTAGGGCTCACGCCGTGGCGGATGGCGTTCTCCACCAGCGGCTGCAGGATGAGATCCGGGACGAGGGCGCCGAGCGTGGTGGGTTGAACGTCATAGGCAATGTCGAGCCGATCGTGGAACCGGGTTCGCTCGATCTCGAGATAGAGCGTGAGGATCTCGAGCTCTCGCCGGAAGCTCACCTGTGCGGTCGTTGCGCGCGACAACGTCAGGCGAAGCAGGTCGCCAAGGCGGGTGACGATGCGAGTCGCCGCCACCGGGTCTTCGCGAATGAGCACCGTGACCGCGTGCAGCGTGTTGAACAGGAAGTGCGGGTGGACCTGCATCTTGAGCGCTTGCACCTGCGCCAGCGCGAGCTGCGCCTCGAGCTGCGCGGCGCGGAGCTCCCGCTCGCGGAGACGCCGGTGGTAGCCTAACGTGGTCGCGACGCCGAGCACGGCGGCGTAGATGAACGCGTCGCCGAGAAGCCGGCTCAACACCGCGGCCGAGTACACGTCGGCGCGGTTGTTCTGCATGCGGGCCAAACCCACCGGGTCGAGGTAGCCCTGGATCACGAAGCTGATCTGCAGCCACAGGACCTCGATCACGAGGGCGATCAGGAGGGCGATTCCCAGATGCGTCCAGGCCGATCTCCCGAGGCGATCGCGCCGGAACGGGAACCGGTCGGCCGCGTAGAACACGATTGGCGTGAGGGGCACCCACGTGAGCCAGCGCGGGATCTGCAGGAGCGCCCACGGCCACTCCGCTCCCAGCGTACCGCGCAGAAGGTTGGACGCGACTGACTGGAGCAGCGCGACCGACGCCGGGATGAGCCACGCGAGCAGGATGAGCGACCACGTGGGTCGCTTGCCGACGAACGCACGCTCGTCGTCCCACCACGTCGAGCCTTCGGGCTCGGCGACAGCGGGACGATCGCTGAGTGGCGTGCCGGGTGTCATCGGATAGAATGTACAGCGTTGACCGAAACCGTCGAACCGAACCGCTCAAAATACCACCTGACAAAACCACGAACGCTGAGCACACTGACGGCGCTGCGCGCCGGCGCGGAAGACGCGGAGTTT
>DATCGG010000176.1:0-31512 GCA_036509075.1 Gemmatimonadaceae bacterium | reverse complement strand
AAGGGCTACTGCAAAGGGCGCTGGGAAATCTTGCGCGATCACGGTCTTCATGCGTTCGCGATCTCCAACCACCTCATCGGACAGGCCGTGTGCGATCTGATCGACGAGCGACACAAGGCGATTCTGCCCAAGGACGTCTGGGGCGACGGCGATCCCGAAGGAGTTCGAAAACGTGCGGCCAGGAAGATGATCGACACCGCGAAGGCGTGCCGGAAGTTCATCGACGCGGCGCCGCAGAAGCCCGGATTTCCGGCGGTGGTGAATGGCTTTACCGGATCGAGCATCTGGCACAGCATCTACGCCTTCCCGCCGACGGATCAGAAATACTGGCAGAAGGGTTTCGACGATTTCGCAAAGCGATGGATACCGATCCTGAACGAGTTCGATCGCGTCAATGTCAATTTCGCCCTGGAAGTGCACCCGACCGAAATCGCCTTCGACATCGCGTCGGCGCAGCGCGCCATCGATGCGGTCAAGCGGCACAAGCGCTTCGGCTTCAACTACGATCCCTCGCACCTCGGCTACCAGGGCGTCGATTACGTGAAGTTCATCCGCACGTTCGGCGATCGCATCTACCACGCGCACATGAAGGACGTCTGGTGGTCGCCCGTGCCGACGGAGGTGGGGGTCTTTGGCGGGCACACGAACTTCGGCGACCCGCGCCGGTCGTGGGACTTCCGCAGCATCGGACGCGGGAAGATCGACTTCGAGGAGATCGTCCGCGCTCTCAACCGCGCTGGTTATAACGGGCCGCTATCGATCGAGTGGGAGGATGGCGGCATGGACCGCGAGTTCGGAGCGCGCGAGGCGTGCGCGAAGATCAAGGCAACGGACTTCGCGCCGTCGCAGGTGGCCTTCGACGCGGCGTTCGCGAGGGAGTAAACGCGCGGGCGGTGGCCTCTCGGCTCACCGGACGGCCGTCCGACGGTCTCCCAATCCTGCTTGCACCGCACGCAGCGCGGGACATACGGGATCGCGTCGAGCCGCTCGAACGCGATCTTGCGTCCGCACTCGTCGCACCGGCCGAATGTCTCCGGCGAACGGTAAAGGCGGCGAAGCGCTTCATGGATGTGCCAGAGCAACCGGCCCTCACGACTCGGGAGGAGAAGGTCTGCTCGCGCTCGTACGTTTCGGTGCCCGCATCGGCCATGTGGAAGCGCCAGAGCGTGAGCTCTCCGGTTGCCGCTTCCTCGCTCGCGCCGAGCGCGTCGTCGAACTGCGCCATCTGAGGTGAGTATGAGCGACAGGAGGAGGAAGCGCGTGGCCGTCGTCACCGGCGCGAACCGCGGCATCGGTCTCGAGGTCTGCCGCCAGCTCGCGGCAGCCGGGCAGCACGTCGTGCTCGGCAGTCGCAACGCGGCCGCGGGCGAGGCGGCGGCACGCTCGCTCGCGGCTCGCGGACTCGACGTGGAATCTCACCAGTTGGACGTGACCGACGAGGCGAGCGTGCGCGCCCTTGCCGATCACGTCGAGCACACGCTTGCTGGCGCCGACGTGCTCGTCAACAACGCCGGCCTCCTGCTCGACGAGGACGGCGACGTGCTCGAGGTGGCCGTGCAGCACTTCCGGGACTGCATGGAGACTAACGCCTACGGCCCGCTGCGCCTAACGCAGGCCCTCATGCCGGGCATGATCTCGCGGGGCTATGGCCGGGTCGTCAACGTGTCGTCCGAAGCAGGACAGATCTCTTCGATGAGCGACTACGCACCGCCGTATTCCGTGTCGAAGGCGGCCCTGAACGCGCTCACGCGCCTGCTCGCAGCCTCCGCGCGCGGGCGCGACGTGCTCGTCAACGCGGTGGATCCGGGCTGGGTGCGCACGGACATGGGTGGGCGCGCGGCGCCGCGGTCCCTCGCCCAGGGCGCCGACACGATCTTCTGGTGCGCCATGCTACCACGCGGTGGCCCCTCCGGTCGGTTCTTCCACGACCGGCAGGAGACCGACTGGTAATGCCGACGACGTCATCCCGCCAACCACTCGAGCACTCGATGCCATGGCGCGCTGGGCCCGATGACGATTGCCTCCAGATTTGCCAGGGCGACGAGGCCGATCCCCAGGATCAACGTGACAGGGTGTACGCGCTTCACGGTGCGGACGTCGTACGCGATGAACGCCACGAGCACCCCGAGTCCCCACAGCAAGAACGTCAAGACTGGTAGGCCGAAGTGGCCAACGAGATGTCCGAGCGGCGCGGCCATCAGCGTTTCGATGACGGCGAATGCCATCAGGCGCTTGTGTAGGTGACGTCGTCGGCGGAGCACGAGTGCCGTCCCCACTAGGATAGAAAAGATCAGGAGGTTGCTGAACTGGAAGATCGCGGCGTCGAGCGCGCTGTTGTTAGGTGGCCGGCTGAGATCGCCGCTCAAGTCGAACCCTCGCCGCACCATGACCATCGTCGCAACGAACCCTGTCGCGACTGCAGCGGCCGCGACGAACGCGCCGGCCACGCCCAGGCGCTTGTGGAGCCGGATGCCGCCGTTCGCGGCCAGCATCGTCTGAATCAGATACACGAGCAGCCATGCCGACATGAGCACTGCATGGGCGCCGGCGATCACCGTCATGGAGCCGCGGCGCGGGCTCGCACTCATAAGCGACGGTCCAAAGGCCGCCGCGCTCAGCGTGATCGCCGCCAGCGCCAGCCAGCTGTAGAAGCTCACGCGTATTGCGCTCGGCGGTTTGCTGATCGCAAAATCGAGCTTCACCGATGTTCCTCTCGAATCGATGCAGGCACACCATAGCAGGGGTCCCGTGCGAATACGCACGCCGTTAGGCGCCAGGACGCGTCACGTTCTGCCACACTGCCGTCGCCGCGACTGAGGGGCCGGGTCGTGACGAACGACGAGCGTCTGGATTCGTGGAAAGAGATCGCCGCGTACCTCAAGCGCGGTGTGCGAACGGTCCAGCGGTGGGAGCGCGTCGCCGGCTTGCCGGTGCGCCGGATCCCGTCGACACGCGGCGCCGTGTACGCGTTTCGCGCGGAGCTGGATCAGTGGTGGCGAACCCAGTCCGTCGATCGTGCACCCGCGATGCCGGCCTCCGTCCCGGGCCCCGCCGACTCCGCGGCACGCGAAACGGCGCCGGTTGCCGCGACAATCGCCAGGGCGGCGGCGGCACCGATGCGGGTGCGCCCGTTCATTCCGCATACCCTCGGGATTGATCCCGATTCGCCGACGGCCCACGCGAACCTCGCGGTGTATTTCTTCACACTGGTCGCCATGGGCATGGTGCGTCCGGACGAAGGCATGCCCGCGGCCCGCGCGGCAGCGCAGCGAGCTCTCGATCTCGATCCGTCCGTCGCGGAAGCGCACGCGATTTCCGCCGTGGTGGCCAGCCACTTTGATCATGACTGGGCAGCAGCCGAGCGGCGGTTCGAGATCGCGTTGAGCCGGGAGCCCGTTTCGTCGTCGGTGCGCTTTCTCTATGCGGCTTGGCACCTGTCGCCACTCGGTCGCCATGCCGAGGCGTTGACGCAGGTGAAGCTCGGCCTGGTAGACGACCCGCTCTACCTACTCGGCCGGATCCAGTTAGGAGAGGAGCTGCAAAGTCTCGGCAGGTCGGATGAGGGGCTCGCCGAGCTCGAAGCGATCCTGAGGATCGATCCGCGGTTCGGGCCTGCCCTCGGCCTGGTCGGGCGAGCGTATGCGATGCGCGGACGTGTGGCCGAAGCGCTGTCGCTGGCAGAGCAGACTTTCCAGGCAGCTCCGCGGCATGCCAACGCTATTGGATTCCTGGCCGGGATGCTGCGACGCACCGGCTCACAGCACCGTGCCGATGCCATCCTGTCTACGCTGGACGGCGACAGCGCATGGGTTCGGGCCCGGGCGCGCGCCGAGTCCCACGTGGTGTGCCTGGACTTCGACGCCGCGATCGATGCGCTCGAGGCGGCGAACGCCGCGCGCGATCCCGGAGTCTGGATCGTGGTCTCCGGTACAGCCGGCATGACGATTCGATCGATGTCCGGATGGCAGTCGCTTTGCGCGCGGCTCGGTCTTCCGAGTGGACCTCGCCCTTCGCCTGCCGCGGACAGCCGGCAACGTTAGGCGAGCGGCATGACCCTGACTGTCGCGGCGCGCGCGCCCTTGCCGATCATCGCCCTGAGGTAGGGGCTCGACTTGTATTTCGCCCGGTATGCGTCGTCGATTCGATCGTTGATCGGACCTTCGACAGGCTCGAACCCCACGTCCTTGGTCATGCCTGCGACTGTGATCCGCCCTGCCTTCTGCCGGAGCGCCGCCTGGTACCACCGCGAGCTCGTCCCGTTGTAGGTACGCACGTAGAGGTCGCCGTCGACGACGACCGACCAGATCCACGTCGGCGTGCCGTACGTGCTGCCGTCATCCCGGAACGGCGAGACGTGGAGGTCGTCGGTCTCGGCGATGCGGCGCAGCTCGTCCTTGGACCACGCGCCCGTGTTCAGCGTTAGGTCGGGAGTAGTTACAGCCGGTTTGGAATCCATGGTGAATCCCCTCACATACATCAAATGCGTTCGATCTTGGCCGTGAGCGGACCCCGCCGGCGTAGAGCGCCAGCGTCCCCGTCAATCCGCCCGAGTCTCACGAGCCCACCTGCGAATTCGGAGTCCCGGTAGAACAGGGCCAGGTTGCCCCACGGCGCGTAGTAGCTGATGTCGCCCGCCGACGCCGCGGCGCCCACCGGCGCGCCCGCGGTCGTGAGCCGCCGCGGCAGATCACTGATCTTTTCCGTCGCTGCGTAGTCATCGAGCGTCAGCGTCAACGGGAGCAGCGAGGCGAAGTCCCGCGCCGTCTCCGTGTCGTCGAGCGTTGCCGCGAGCGGCGTCCCGCCGACCTCCATCCGGATCTTCACGGCTTCGGTGCCTAACGTCCCGGGACGAGCAGTGCTTTGATCGCACGGCGCTCGTTCATCGCCCGGTAACCCTCCGCCACCTGGTCGAGCGGCAGCGTCAGGTCGAATACCTTCCCGGGGTCGATCGTCCGGTTCAGCACGAGGTCGATCAGCTGCGGGAGGTACTTCCGTACCGGTGCGGGGCCGCCGTGCAAGTGTACCTCGGCGAAAAACAGCTCGACGCCAGGAATCGCCACGCCGTGCGCGACGCCAACGAACCCGACGTGCCCGCCGGGGCGGGTCGAGTGGATCGCCTGCATCATCGACTCCTGCGTGCCGACCGCTTCGATCACGGAGTGCGCACCGAGCCCGTCGGTCATGTCCTTGATGCGCGTGATACCTTCATCGCCGCGCTCGGTCACGATCTCGCTGGCGCCGAATTCGCGGGCGAGCCGCTGCCGGTCCTCGTGACGGCTCATCATGATGATGCGTTCGCTGCCCATCTGCTTCGCCGCGATCACTGCGCAAAGTCCGACCGCGCCGTCCCCGACGATCGCGACCGTCTTGCCGGGAGCGACGGCAGCCGCCTCCGCGCCGAACCATCCGGTGCCTAACACGTCGGAGGCCGACAGCAGGCCAGGGACCAGGCGTTCGGAAGGAAGCTCCGGCGTGGCGACCAAGGTGCCGTCGGCCAGCGGAACACGCAGGAACGGCGCCTGCGCGCCCTCCCTGCCCATCGGGAACGCGTGCACGCACCGACTCTGGTATCCCGCCCGACAGATCGCGCAGGTATTGTCCGACGCGAAGAACGAACCGACGACGAACTGACCGGGCTTGATCTCTGTAACCGCGCGGCCGACCTCCTCGACGATGCCGCAATACTCGTGACCCATCGGGGTTGGCCCGTTAGGCGAGTCGATGCCGCGGTAGGGCCACAGGTCCGACCCGCACACGCAGGTGGCCGACATCCGGATGATCGCGTCGGTCGGCTCGAGGATCTCCGGGTCCTTCCGCTCGACGTAGCGAACGTCACCCGGTCCAAAGAGAACAGCTCCTTTCATGACCTCGTCTCCTATTCAAATGCACGTACATCGTGATCTGCGTGGTTGGCCGGTCATGCTCAGTAACGCTCCCACGTTACCGCCCAGTGCTCGTCCGGCCGCGCCGAGCGGATGACGAGCCGCCGGCCGGTGAGCTCGTACCGTCGCGGCACGTCCTGGCCGAGGAGCGAGCGCACGTTCGCGCCGTCATACCGATGCGTCACCGTCCGCGTCGATTCGTCGACCACGTATTGGCCGAAGGATCCCTCGTAGCCGCCTTGTGCGTACTGCACCGGGCCGCTCGAGGGCGTGTCACTCGTGTTCGCGTACATCACCTGCACTGACACCTGGCCGGTTGGCGTGTAGATCAGTGAGCCCTTCGCGTCGGTGGTTCGCCGCAAGGCGCCATCAGGACCCGGGAGCTCCAACCAGAGCAGGTGCCAGGATCCGACGAGCGGTGAGCGTGACGCCCCGTTGACCGCGGTGGCCGAGTCGCTAGCCGAGGCGCCGCGTGTCGCCGACGTGCAGCCGCCGAGCGCCGCGACGGCTACCACGATCCACAGTCTCGTTGTCGTCATGAGTCGCCTCAGCGGCCCGTGAGCCGCTCGTGGAACTCCGGGTATCGCGCCCCGCGGATCTCGATGCGGGCGGACGCTTCCTCAAGCTCGCGCAGGTCGTCGGCGGAGAGCGCGACGTGCACGGCGCCCAGGTTCTCCTCCAGCCGGTGCAGCTTCGTCGTGCCCGGGATCGGTACGAGCCACGGCTTCTTCGCAAGCAGCCACGCGAGCGCTACCTGCGCCGGTGTCGCCCGGTGCGCGATCGCGAACCGTGCGAGCAGGTCTACCAGCGCCTGGTTCGCCTTCACGTTCTCGGGAGCAAATCGCGGGACCGTACTGCGGAAGTCCGTGCTGTCGAAGGTCGTCGTCTCGTCGATCTTGCCGGTGAGGAAGCCCTTGCCTAACGGGCTGAAGGGAACGAACCCGATCCCGAGCTCCTCCAGCACCGGAAGCACGTCCCGCTCGGGGTTGCGGTACCAGAGTGAGTACTCGCTCTGCAGCGCTGTCACCGGTTGCACCGCGTGCGCGCGACGGATCGTCTCCGCGCCCGCCTCCGAGAGGCCGAAGTGCTTCACCTTCCCCGCGGCGATCAGGTCGCGCATCGTTCCGGCGACGTCCTCGATGGGCACGTCGGGGTCCACGCGGTGCTGATACAGCAGGTCGATCGCGTCGACGCACAGCCGCGTCAGCATCCCGTCAACGACTTCGCGGATATGGGCGGGCTTGCTGTTCAGCGCCGTCCAGCGGTTCGTGTCGGCGGTGCTCG
Source organism: Gemmatimonadaceae bacterium (assembly GCA_036509075.1). Classification (GTDB taxonomy): domain Bacteria; phylum Gemmatimonadota; class Gemmatimonadetes; order Gemmatimonadales; family Gemmatimonadaceae; genus JAJKIV01. The sequence goes on along the minus strand of DATCGG010000176.1, from coordinate 24,346 downwards.
GCGCCCAACCGAACTTGGTGGCGATAACGACTTCGCCGCGGAACGGCTCCAGCGCCTCGCCCACGAGCGCCTCGTTCGCGAGCGGTCCGTATGCCTCGGCCGTGTCGAAGAACGTGACTCCGCGCTCTACCGCCGCGCGCAGGAGCGCGATCATCTCGCCGCGGTCCTTCGGTGGCCCGTAGGACCAGCTCATCCCCATGCACCCGAGGCCAAGCGTGGAGACGGTGAGACTCTGCGAGCCGTTCGTGCCGAGAGTGCGGGTGGGCAGCGCGTGCACGGTGATGTCCAGTGTGATTGTTAGGCCAGTCGAGGACGTCGGGGGCGAAGCAGCCGCAACGCGACGAGCACGCCGGCGAGCACGACGACCGTGCTCACGAGGAACACGGAATCGAGCTCGGTGTGGCTCGCGATCAGCCCGAGCGCCGGGCTCGCCAGGCCTAACGGCCCGCCTAACGCAAGGTCGAGGCTCAGCGCGCCGGTGATGACGAAGCTCTCCGCGCCGCCGAGGAACACGCGCCCGGCGAGCAGAACCGCGATGGCGCCGATTTGCGTGTGGGCGAAGTGAAGCGAAAGCAGGTACAGTGCGACGAGCGTCGCCACCGTGATGAGGCTGCGATCGCGCTTGGAAAGACCGGGCCGCTCCCAAACCTCACCGAAGAGCACTTGCTGCGTGAGCCGGTCGAGCGCCGGGGCAACGTCGGCGAACGGTCCGGAGGCAGGCGCGGTCTTGGTCGTGTTGTCGCTGGGCATGGTCGAACTCGCGTTGCTGGGTGTGATGCGTGTCGATCATTGCGTGAGCAATCAATACGCCGCGGGATCCCCGATCTACTTGACAGTGCTGCATGAGCCGTTAAGCATCGCTTCACGATGATCGATGACCTGAACGGGATGACCGTGTTCGCCGCCATCGCCGAGGCGAAGGGCTTCCGCGCCGCCGGCGACCGCCTGGGCGTGAGCGCCTCGGCCCTGAGCCAGGCGCTGCGCAAGCTCGAGGAGCGCCTCGGCGTCGCGCTCGTGCGGCGCAGCACGAGAAGCGTGCGCCTGACCGAGGCGGGCGAGCGGCTCTACGCGAGTGTGCGCCCCGCGCTGGGCGAGGTCCGGGCCGCAGTCGCCGCGTTAGGTGAGATGCGCGGCGAGCCGCGCGGGACAATCCGCCTCCACATGGTGTCGGTCGCCGACGCGTTCCTCGCGGGGCCGTTCCTCGCGGGCTTTCTGGCCGAGCACCCGGACGTCGCGCTCGACGTGGCGACGGGTGATGGGCACGTGGACATCGTGGCCGCCGGCTACGACGCGGGTATCCAGCTTGGCGAGGTGATCGACAAGGACATGATTGCCGTGCCGGTCTCGGGCGACATCCGGCTCGTCGTCGTGGGCAGTCCGGCGTACTTCGAGCGTCACCGCCGGCCGGCCCACCCGCGTGATCTCGTCGACCACGAGTGCATCAACTGGCACGCGACGCCCGACGCCCCCGTGTACCGATGGGAGTTCACCGACCGCGGCCGCGACTTCTCCGTCGCCGTCCGGTCACGCGTGCTCACGACCGACGCGGCGATGATGCTCGGGCTGGCGCGTGCCGGCGTGGGCCTAACGATGTCCTACGAGTTCCTGGTGCGTGACGACCTGGCGCGCGGGGAGCTGGTCCCCGTGCTGGAGGAATTCTCGACGCCGTTCCCGGGGTTCTACTTGTACTACCCGCAGCGCCGGCACGTCTCGCCCGCACTCCGCGCGCTGGTGGACTACCTCCGCCGCACAAGAGGTCAGTCGCCGTCACGCTCCAAGGGGCCTGCGCGTCAGCGCGGTGATCGCGCCGGCCGAACCGGCCGTGGACGAGCGAAGAGATCGCCATTGACCTGACCAAGCCGGTTGTGATCACTGATTGCGTACAACTTCCGCAGCCGACGCGCGGGCGGGCTGTTCCGTGGTCTCGTGCAGCCCACCGACGCCGAGCGCACGCTCAACGGCTTCAAGGTCCCGAAGAATCGCGACATCGACTGGGAAGCCCAGTTCGCGCAGGCCATCGATGCGTTCGGCCAGAACGGGTACTTCATTCTCGTGAACGATCCTCAGGCGGAGGCGCTCGTTGACGGAACGATTTCTCGTCGTCCGCGGCACGCTCTGCACCTACAAGATCCACCTCGGCAGCGGCAACATCCTGATGGAACCTAACGATCAGGATCTCTATCGTGCCGGCCCGGGGTCCGGTGGCGGCAGATTCCGACCGACTTTTTCTGCCGTTCGAGGGCGACGCGACGTTGTCCATCATCCTCAGCAAAGCGTTCCTGCTTGCGGCCGACAACGCCATCACGGATCCAACGATCGTTAGGCAGATCGCCCTGCGGTGACGCGTCGCCTCACGGGCGCCATCCAGCAGGGAGCGGCCCCCGGTCCGGCACTTCAGCCGTCGTGCCCACGACGCGGAACCGCACGGGCTGTCCCCCATCCGAGGACCCAGCTGCCCACACGGTGAACGATCCAGGCTCCACGACGTGCCGCATGCGGAGGTCGTAGAACGCCAGGTCCTGCGGTCGCAGCGTGAACGTCAGGGTCCGGCGCTCCGCTGGCCGGAGCATGACGCGTCGGAAACCCCTCAGCATCTTCACCGGGCGCGTCACGCTCGCCGCATCATCGCGGACGTACAGCTGCACGACCTCCTCGCCGGCCCGCGCTCCGGTATTCGTCACGTCCACGCTCACCGTGAGCGAATCCGTTGGTCCAATCTCCGTCTTGCTGACGCGCGGCGTGTCGTAGGCGAACGTCGTGTAGCTCAGCCCGTGGCCGAACGGCCAGAGCGGCGTCCACGGCACGTCGATGTACTTCGAGTTCCACCGTATGCCCTCGACCGGCGGGCGACCGGTGTTCTTGTGGTTGTAGTAGGTCGGGACCTGGCCAACCGTCCGCAGGACCGACACCGGGAGCTTGCCCGCCGGGTTGAAGTCGCCGAAGAGGACGTCTGCCAGCGCGGGACCGGTTTGCACGCCGAGGTGCCACGCCTCGACAATTGCCGGGACGTTCTCCGCGAGCCACGGCACGGAGAGCGGCCGCCCGTTCATCAACACGGCTACCATCGGCTTGCCCGATGCGCGCGCCGCAGCGTACACGGTTCGCGCCAACTCGTTCTGCACTCCGGGTAAGTCGAGCGACGAGCGACTGTGTGCCTCCCCACTCATGTCCTCGCGCTCACCGATGACGAGCACCACCGCGTCGGCCTCACGCGCGACGCGGACCGCCTCTGCGAACCCACTCGAGTCAGCCGTGTCGGCCGATGCGCCGCGCGCATACAGGACGCGACCGCCAGCGCCCACGGCCTGGCGAATCCCGGCGAGCGGCGTCACCGCGTCCTCCGGCCGTCCGGCACCGGCCCACGCTCCGAGCGCCGACGTTGCATCATCCGCGAGCGGTCCAATGACGGCGATGGCGCGAAGGTCCTTCCGCAGCGGAAGCACTCCACCTTCGTTCTTCAGCAGCACGATCGAGCGACGCGCCATGTCGCGCGCCTCGGCGACGAACGCCGGCGCCAGCGTGAGCGCGCGCTCCCGCGCCACGTTGCTGAAGCGATATGGATCTTCGAATAGTCCTCGTTCGTACTTCGCGCGCAGCACACGGCGAACCGCGCTGTCGATCACGGCGATCGGCACACGGCCGGCAGCTACCTCGGCGGGGAGTTTCTTGAAGAAGAACGTGCTGACCATGTCCACGTCGACGCCGGCACGGATCGAGATGCGCGCGGCTTCCGCGGTGTCGGCCGCGACACCGTGGTTGAGGAGCTCCATCACGCCCGTATAGTCGCTGACGAGAATCCCATCCCAGCCCCATTCGCGCCGCAGCACGCCGTTGATCAACTCGCCGTTGGCGTGCATGGGCACGCCATCCAGCTCATTGAACGAGGCCATCACCGAGCGTGCCCCGGCGTTCGCCGCGGCGTGGAACGGTGGCAGGTAGATCTCACGAAGCGTTCGGGGAGGCACCTCGGCCACGTTGTAGTCGCGGCCGCCCTCGGCGGCGCCGTAGGCGACGAAGTGCTTCGCCGTAGCGATCAGCGTTAGGGTGTCGCGCAGCTTGTGCGGGGTACCTGTTGTGGAGTCGGCGCCCTGGAAGCCGCGTACGCGCGCCGCCGCCATCACGGAGCCGAGGTATGGATCTTCGCCCGAGCCCTCGATGATCCGCCCCCACCGAGGGTCTCGCGCGATGTCGACCATCGGCGCGAAGGTCCAGTGCAGGCCGTTCGCGGCGCCCTCGGCAGCGGCGACGCGTGCGGCGCGTTCCACCGCGGCCGGATCCCAGCTTGCCGCCTCGGCGAGCGGTGTGGGGAAGATCGTACGGAACCCATGGATCACGTCGTAGGCGAAGAGGAGCGGGATCTTCGCCCGCGACTGCTCCATGGCCACGCGCTGCAGATTCCGGGTGACTTCGGCGCCGGACGTGCCGAGGAAGGACCCGATGCGTCCGGCCCGGATGTCCGCCGTGCTGGCTTCGGGAAGTTGCGGGCCGGTGACGGCGGCGCTGAGCACGTTCTGCGTGAGCTGGCCGAGCTTCTCTTCCAGCGTTAGGCCGGCGAGGACCGAGTCGACGAAGCGCTCCATGCGCGTGTCGGACGGCGTCAGGGGCGGGCGGAAGGCCACGCTCGCTGGCGTGCTGGCGAGATCCGGGGCTCCGCTTCCGGTCCGTGTGCAGGCGCCGGCAAATAGCGCGAACGCGGCGGCGCGGGCGAGGATGCTGGTAGAAGTCACGCCGGGAAGTTGCAGTGCGACGAGCGGGCTGACTAGGTGGCGCTTCGCGCAGACATACTTCGCGCGGTGTGCCCGCAAACGGCGGGTTGTGGTGACCGTGGCCCAGGTTCTCAGGTCATTAACTCACTCCCACTTCACAGGAATAGCTCCACCCCATGTCGGTCCTCTTCTCACCCGTCGTCCTGCGCACGACGTTCCTCCTCGTCTGCTCGAACGTCTTCATGACGTTCGCCTGGTACGCCCACTTGCGAAACCTCAGCGGCCGTCCGTGGTACGTGGCCGCGATCGTGAGCTGGGGGATCGCGCTGTTCGAATATCTCCTACAGGTCCCGGCGAACCGGATCGGCTATACGCAGGTGAGCCTGGGGCAGCTCAAGGTTCTGCAGGAGGTTGTCACGTTAGGCGTGTTCGTGCCGTTCGCCGTGTTCTACATGCGCCAGCCGCTCAAATGGGACTACGTGTGGGCGGGCCTCTGCATTGTCGGCGCGGTGTACTTCATGTTTAGATCAGGGGGCGCAGGGCACTAACGGCGCAGCGCCCGAAGGCGCCGTCTGGCATCCAGCGCCCTCATGCCCTGCGCTCCTGATGCCAGCGCTTCTACTGCCAGCGTCGTCGCTGCCAGCGCAGTTATTGTCGGCGCCACTCGTCCCTTGCGCCCTTACGGTGTCGTGATGCCCCCCATTTTGACGAGCTCGAAGTCCGAGGCCGTCAGCCGGCCCATCGTCGCGAGGTTGTCGTCGCTCCAGCGTGGATCCGGCGCGCCGCTGATGTAGAATCCGCTCCCGTTGTCGGCCAGGAACATCCCGTACTTCTTGAGCGCCGTGAGGATCACCTGCACCTCCGGCGGATACGTTGAGATGTCCACACTCGCCTTGAGCCGGACGCGCGCGCCCATCGGCATGTAGCTCGCGCTCGTCTGGGAGCTCGCCCAGTGACGCGCCGGCGCGACGTAGGCCTTCCGCGTCGTGGGGCACGTGAAGCGCAGCGCGTGCGTGATCGCGCCTTTCGTTACTGCCTCGTCGTAGCGCACGAGCCCCGGAAAAATCGGCAGGCCGGCCGCATCGGCCGATGTCCAACCAGCCGGCCGCAGCGCGTTCGAGCTCAGATCCCACGTCGCGCCGGAGCCCGCATGCCAGCTCGTACCGCCGTTCAGCGGATGCGCGTCGAACATCTCGTATAGCCGCCACGCGGTCGTGTCCACCACGATCACGTGCCGGTCGCCAGTCGCGTTAGGCCCGCCTTCGATCGGGGCGTTCGCGGGAATGGGGTAGGGGCCCGGATCGCTCTCATCCGCATAGTCGAACGACACCGGCACCCTGGCTTGCGTCCCGCTCACGAGAATGTACGGGATGCCGTTCGGGGCACCGTCCCAGACGGTGCCGAAGTCCGGATGCACGCGCTTCGTAGCGCCGCCGCAGCTATTGATCAGCGTCGTGGAGTTGGGATCGACGGGCTGGGTCGAGATGTCCGTGTTCCACGGGTTGTCGGCGGGAAAGACGGTTCGAGTGCCCGTCGAGCCTCCGCCACCGGTGCCGCCCCCGCCGCCTCCCCCTCTCTTGGCGTCGGCCGTGACGTCCGGTCCGAGGGTCGAGTCTCCCGCGCAGGCGATGCCTAACGCCAGAAGACCTCCCATCGCTGCGATAGCGGCTTCGCGACGCATTGGGGCACTCCATTCCAAGGGTGGTGCACTCGGTCCGCCCACGATAACAGCGGCACGGGATGGGGCGTTGGGGTCTGCCGCACGCCCGGTCCGAGGCAGGCATCGTGTCCGGTCAGTGCATCACATCACTCGAGCCAAGCCGTCCGAAAGTGGGACATCACGTCCGCCTCCGCGACGATCCCATAGCCCACCTGGCGGACCCGGTCGAGCGCAACGCGTTGCACACGTTGAAGTTGCCTGAACTGTGACCGATGGCACCAGCCGTGCCTTCCGGCAGGTCATGCTCAACGACTTCCGCTTCGCACTGCGCACGCTGCGCCGGCGGCCGACGTTCACCGCGGCCGTCATCCTGACCCTCGCGCTCGGCATCGGCACGAGCAGCGCCGTGTTCAGCATCCTCGACGCGGCGCTCATTCGTCCGCTGCCGTTCGCTGATCCCTCTCGCCTCGCTATGCTCTGGGGCGTCGCCGGTGCCGAGCGCGACATTCGCGGAGCCTCGTACCCGGAGATCGTCGACTGGCGAACGCTGAACCATTCGTTCTCGGATGTCGCCGCTTACGACGATATCTCCCTCAACCTCGGCACGGGCGGTGAACCCCGACGCGTCGAGGCAGAGATGGTCTCGGCGAGCTATTTCGGCATCCTCGGCGTTTCCGCCGCGCGCGGCAGAGCGTTCATCGCGGATGACGATCGTGTACCCGACGCGCAGCCGGTTGCCGTCATCAGCCACGCGCTGTGGACGACGCAGTTCGCGTCCGACCCGGGCGTCGTGGGACGAGCGATTACCCTGAACGACCGACCGTTTACGATCGTCGGCGTCATGCGCGACGGATTCCGCGGCATCTCATTCGATACCGACGTGTGGGTGCCGATGATGATGATCTCGCTCACGTCGTCGAAGGGCACGCTCGAGTCGCGCGGCAATCGCTGGCTCGCGGCGATCGGTCGGCTTCGGCCCGGTGTCGATCTGCCGAGCGCGCAGCGCGACGTCGACGCCGTGGCTCGCCAGCTTACCGCGGCGTACCCGGAGACCAACCGCGACCGCGGCGTCCGCCTCTTCACGCTCCAGGATTCCGCGTTAGGTTCCACGCGGCAGCTTCTCGTGGCGATGTTCGCGGCGGTGCTGCTGTTCCTGCTCATCGCCTGCGCCAACGTCGTGAACCTGCAGCTCGTTCGCGCGACGTCCAGGCGTCGCGAGATCGCCCTGCGCGTTGCCGTCGGCGCGGACGGTGCTCGGCTGGTTCGTCAGCTCCTGACCGAGGGGCTGACGCTCGCCGCGGTTGGCGCGTTTGCAGGCGTGGCGCTGGCCGTGTGGGGACTCGGCGCACTCTTGCCACTCTTGCCGGACGGTGCGCTGCCTCGGTACGTCAACCCGACAATCGACTGGCGGGTGGCCCTGTTCGCGACCGTGCTGACCGCCGTGTGCGGGGTCGTCTTCGGACTAGCGCCGGCGCTGGCGGTCCGCCGTCTGACGGTCGCCGACTCGCTCAAGACCGGTTCACGATCAGCCGCAGGCGGGATCGCCAGTGTGCGGCGCCTCGGCGCGCAGCAGCTGCTCGTCGTCAGCGAGGTCGCGCTGGCGCTCGTCCTGCTCGTCGCGGGCGGACTCATGATCCGCAGCCTCCAGCGTCAGCTGGATGTCGCGCCGGGCTTTCGCGCGGACGGCGTCGTGACCGCGCAGCTGGCGCTCCCGCGTACGAGATATCCGGCCGCCGCGCGCATCCGGTTCGTGAGCGACCTGCTCGCCCGCGTCCGCGAGCTGCCACAGATCGAGAGCGCCGCCGTGGGATCGGACATCCCGTTAGGCAGCAACGCGAACGCAGGGCCGATGTTCGTCGACGGCGTGACGCCCGATCCCGTGCGGTCGTATCGCCACCGCGTGACGCCCGACTACTTCGCGACGCTCGGCATCCCGTTGCTGCGTGGACGCGCGTTCACCGCCGCCGACCGTGACAGTGCTCAGGACGTTGCCGTCGTCAGCGCGGCCACGGCGCGGCGGTTCTGGCCTGGCGTCGACCCCGTTGGCCGCCGGTTCCGATTCGGTGACGCGACGGGATCGGAAGTCACTGTCGTTGGCGTGGTCGAAACGGCGCGCTTTCGCGATCTCACCACGGACCTGACCACGCCGTCGAGTGAACCTGACATCTTTTTCTCGTTCGCGCAGCTCAGCGACGCCGATCTCTCGCTCGTCGTCCGCACGAGTGGCGACATTGCCACCGTCATGGCCGGCGTGCAGCGCGAGGTGAACGCGATCGACCCCGGTCTTCCGCTGTATCGGGTGACGCGGATGTCCGATCTCCTGGCGCGGCAGACCGCGTCGGCGCGGTTCGGGTCGACGGTGCTCGGAAGCTTCAGCGCCGTGGCCATGCTGCTGGCGGCTATCGGGATCTACGGCGTTCTGGCGTTCGTGATCAGTCTGAGCCGCGGCGAGATTGCCATTCGCCTTGCGCTCGGCGCGACGCGCGGGCGCGTCGTCGGGCTCATCGTTCGACAGGGGATGACGCTCGTGGCGTTCGGTATTGCGGTCGGTCTCGTGGTCGCGTATTTCGCGACGGCGGTCCTGTCGACGCAACTGTTCGGCGTCACGGCGACCGATCCGCTGACCTTCGTAGCGGTGCCGCTCGTGCTCGCGACCATCGCGCTCGCGGCGAGTTATCTCCCCTCGCGGGCCGCCGCACGCATCGACCCCCAACAGGCGCTCAAATCGGACTGATGACCACGTTAGGCGGCACTCCGGCGCTCATCGGCCTGCCGTACGACGCGAGCTCGTCGTACCAGCGCGGACCGGCCGATGCGCCGGCCGCCATTCGCGACGCATTGTGGAGTCCGAGCGCGAACAGCTGGAGCGAGCTCGGAATCAACATCGGCGCCGAGCGGGCGATCACCGACGCTGGGGATCTGGATCTTGCGCGATGTTCTCCGGCGGACGCCCGTCGTGCCATCGAAAACGGGATTGGTCGGCTCCTCGCCATGGGCGCCCGACCCGTTTCGCTCGGCGGCGATCACTCCGTGACGTACCCCGTGCTCCGCGCGGTTCGGCGGCAAGCGCCGAGTCTGACAATCCTGCACGTCGATGCGCATCCCGATCTGTACGACGAGTTCGAGGGCGACCGATACTCACATGCGTGCCCGTTCGCGCGGATCATGGAAGAGCAACTCGCCGACCGTCTGGTGCAGGTGGGGATCCGAACGATGACGGACCATCAGCGTGCGCAGGCGCATCGGTTCGGCGTGGAAGTCATCGAGATGCGGAACATTCAGGGCAACCTGCGTGTCCCCCTGTATGGGCCGGTCTACGTTTCGGTTGATATTGACGCACTGGACCCGGCGTTCGCGCCGGGGGTCTCTCATCGCGAACCGGGTGGCCTGTCGGTTCGCCAACTGTTGTCTCTGCTGCACGGCATTGAGGAGCCAATCGTTGCGGCTGACGTCGTCGAGCTGAACCCGCGGAACGACGTAACGGGCCTCTCGGCAATGGTTGCCGGTAAGGTCGTCCGTGAACTGATCGGTGTGATGTTGAGGTAAGGGGTACAGCGCGGCGGGGCCCTGACCGCATTTGGCCTTCACTGGTAATCGGTCATCCCAGCCAGGCACGGTTCGTCACTCGGCACTCCGCGTCGTTCCGTGCCGTAACTTAGGATGATGGCCAGTACGATGATGGCCAGTTCCACTTGCTCGGTGCATGCACCTTGCACGATACTGGTTGTAGCAAGACTTCCAGTTCAGGCGCCCGGATCGGGAGGCTCCGTAACGGGCATCAGTGCTACGGGAGGAGGCTTCAATGCTTCGCCTCTTGCTCGAGTCCAACACGAAGCGCTTTCAGTTCAGCCAGGGCGCTCTCGTCAGTCTCTTCACCCATTCGCTTCTCATCGGTGCGTCGATTCTCGCCACGCGAGACGGCCCGACTGCGGCTATTGAAGAGGCACAGGAGAAGGTCACGTTTCTCGTCCCGATGAATCACACCACCGCTCCTCCGCCGCACGAGGAGAGCGTGCAGTTCGTGCGTGAGGGTGAGAAGGCGGGGACAGGTGGTCTAGTGGACAAGATCGTCGACAAGGCCGCCACGAGGGAGGCCCCGGTCCTCGGGAAAGGAAAAGAAGAGGGCAAGCCGGAGGAGAACTCGCTGCCGGAAGTGCCGAACGCCGTGTTCGATACCATCGCGACCGCGGTGGACGTCGATTCGACGGTCACGCGGTTCGCCGACAGCGCGGCTCCGATCTATCCGGCCAGGCTGCTCGAGTTGAAAATCGAGGGCGGTGCGTACGTCCAGTTTGTCGTCGACACGATGGGAATGGCGGACACGCTGTCGTTCCGCGTGATCAGCGCGACGCACGCCGAGTTCGCCCAATCGGTTCGTGATGCGCTTCCGGGGATGCGATTCCACCCGGCGATCCTGCGGTCGAGGAAGGTCCCGCAGCTGGTGGAGCAGCCGTTCATGTTCAAGATCGTGGCGCCTGCTCCGGCGACCGCCGCGGCAAAGCCGGTGAGCTCGACGAAACCCTAAGAGCCGGGGACGGGCGGCGGGCGACGGCTGAAAAGCGAGAACCCTCGGGAGGCCTCTCTCACTGAGATGGGCATCCCGAGGGTTTTCGCATCTTATCCGCCGCCCGTCGTCCGTCCCCCGTCCCCCCGTCAATCGAACGCTTTCGGAGCGCACCGTGTCTATCCCTCCGAAGCAAATGCCGAGAGTCGCGATTCTCCGGGAAGAGTCGGTGCCGCTGGACGAACGAGCGCTGATCGCTCGTATCCTCGACGGAGACCGGGTAGCCGGGCGCCAGCTGTACGAGGCGCACGCGGCCCGGGTGCATCGCCTCGTCTACCGGCTCTGTGGGGACGCGGAGCTCGCGCAGGACTTCACGCAGGACACGTTCGTACGCGCGTTCGACCAGCTGCGCCGGTTCCGTGGGGAAGCGGCCTTCGGCACATGGATTCACCGCATCGCGGTCACGGTCACCCTGAACGGGATGCGGAAGGTGAAACGGATTCGCGAGCGGGAAACCCCGCTGGACGATGGACCGGGATTCGGCGCGGTCTCGCAGCGAGCCGATCCCGATCTGAGAAGCCGGATTGCCGCAGCGATCGACGCACTACCGGAAGGCTCGCGAATGACGCTGATCATGCATGACATCGAAGGCTATACCCACGCCGAGATCGCCGAGTCGCTCGGGATCGCGGAGGGCACGAGCAAGTCGCGGTTGTTCGAGGCGCGGGGCCGGTTGCGCCAGGCGCTTGCCGCCTTCGTGAGGGAGTGAGACCTATGACGGAAGAAGAGCTGGACGAGCGGACTCGTGAGGCGCTGCGCGGCTACCGTGTGCCACCCGCGCCACCGCTCGACGCGATGTGGCAGCAGATCGAGGATCGACACTTTGGTGGCCCGGTCGTGTCACTCGCGGATCGTGCGCGATCCCGCCCGGCGCGGCGCTGGACCTTCGGCTCGCCGTCCTGGAGCGTTTTGACCGCCGGCATCGCCGCCGCGTTGATGCTTGGTGTCGCCATCGGGCGGACGTCGCGTGGGATCGTGCCGGTCATCGCCGACAACGGCCGTGAGGGTCACTACGATTACTGGACCGCGAACGCGGAACCATATCGTCAGGCGACGACCGAGTACCTCGGGCAAACGGTCGCGCTGCTCACGGCGCTGCCGGCGGCTGCGCGCGATGGGCAACCCGACGCGCGGTTCGTGACGCAGGCAAGCGATCTCCTCACCACCACCCGTCTCCTGCTGGACTCTCCGGCGGCGGAATCGGATCCGCGTCTCAAGAGCCTGCTGGAGGACCTCGAGCTCGTGCTCGCGCAGCTCTCCCGGCTGCCATCCGAGCACGGCGGACCGGAACTGAACCTCATTACCCAAGCGCTCGAGCAGCGCGATGTCGTACCGCGCGTGCGGGCGGCGGCCGCGAGCATCTCGAGCGATGACTGACTTCCGACGACTCACCAGACACAGGAACCTGGATCGATGACCTCCGCCCTTCGCCTAACGACGCTGTTGATGGCTGTTCCGGCGGCTGGCGCGTTTGCGCTGCAAGCGACGCCTCCGGTTCGGCCGAAGCGCCCTCCGCAGCCGCGCGCCGAGGCTCCCCGAGTCGAGAAGCCACCGCGCCCGGATCGCTGGCGCGACTTCGACCTCAAGTCGCGGGATTTCGACTTCTCCTCGCGGGACTTCTGGTACGAGATGCCGGACATGCATTTCGACATGCCGAGCTGGAAGTTCGACATGCCGGATCTCCATTACGAGATGCCGGATTTCCACTACGAGATGCCGGACATGCATTTCGAGATGCCTGACGTGCACGTCGACGTACCGAAGATGGACGTCTGGGTGCCCGGCATGGATATGAAGCTCGACGGGTTCGACAGGTTCGACGCGTTCGATAAGTTCGATAAGCTCGATAAGTGGGACATGAAGTTCGAGCATAACGCGGACAGGCTGGAGAGCCGCGAGCCCTTCATGACTCGCCCGCGTGCGCCGTGGCTGCAGGGCGATGTCGCCGACTCCCTCTACAAGAACGCCTACGAGCTGCTCAATCGTGGAGAGTGGCGTCGGTCGGCGACAGCATTCGCGAGCATTCCGCAGAAGTATCCGAACTCGGGCTACGCGGCCGATGCGATGTACTGGCAAGCGTTCTCGCTCTACCGCATCGGGAATACGGACGACCTCCAGACCGCGCTCAAATCGCTGCAGACGATGCGGACCAGGTATCCGCAGGCGAAGACCCAGTCCGACGCCGCGGCGCTTGCGGCGCGAATTCAGGGCGCGCTCGCTGCCCGCGGCGACCGCAACGCGGAGCGGGAACTGCGGAAAGTGACGAGCGAGCAACCGGCGCAGTGCGACCGGGAGGATCAGGCCGTGCGCGCCGAAGCGATCAAGTCGCTCGCGAATACGGATCCGTCGTCGCTCGCGCCGATCGCCAAACGCGTGCTGGCCAAGAAAGATGCCTGCTCGGCCCCGCTGCGTCGCACGGTCGTTTACTTGTTAGGCCAGTCGGGCGACAACGATGCGCCGGCCATCCTGCGCGACGTCGCGCTCAACGACTCTGAGCCCGAAGTGCGCAGCACGGCCATTCAGTACCTGGCGCGGTCGCCAAGCGACATTGCGGTGAACACGCTCGACGAGGTGCTGCGGACGTCCACCGACCCGCAGGTCCAGCGGACCGCGGCGCGCGCGCTCGCGTCGAACCCGAGCCCGCGCGCGCGTCAGTCGGTGCGGGCCCTCATCGAGCGCACGGACGCGCCGGAACGCCTGCGGATCGAGGCCGTCGGCGGGTTCGAAGACTCGCAGCGCACCACCGACGAGGACGCCGCGTACCTCCGCTCGGTCTACACGAAGATCGACAACCCGCGCGTCAAGGCACGGATCGCGCGCGTGATCGGGAACCTTGGCGGCGACGCGAACGACCAGTGGCTCCTGGGACTCATGCGGAACAACGACGAGCCGCTCGAGGTTCGCACCGCGGCACTCTCGCGCGTCGCATCGCGCAAGATGCCGATCACCGACGCCGTGAAGCTCTACGGAACCGTCGCGGATCGCGAGATGCGGCAACAGCTCATCAACATCTACGGCCAGCGTACCGAGCCCGAAGCGACCGACAAGCTGCTCGACATCGTGAAGAACGACACCGACTACAACCTTCGCCGCCAGGCGATCGGCGCGTTGCAGCGCAAGAACGACCCGCGCGCGACGAAGCTCTTGCTGGAGCTCATCGACAAATGACCGCTCATACTTGGCCCGTTAGGCATGGGGCACACGCCGCCGTCGCCATCGCGATTCTGCTTCCGCGGGTCATGGTGGCGCAGAGCCTCTCCCAGCGCATTGCGTCGGCGCCCGACGGTGCCGTGCAGTTCGCGTACGCCGCACGCCCCGGCGTCTGCGGCAACGGCCGCACGTACTACTCGATCAACGGGTCGATGTGGTTCGGCTCGATGAACGACAACACGCTCCGGTCCGACCCCTGCCAGCCGGGGCCGGTCCGTGTGGTGCTCGGCAGGGCGGGAAAGGAGATCGTTGATGTGAACGTGTACGTGGGCCCCGCACAGCAGAGCCCAGGTGTTACCGACCTGGGGACCGTTCCGGCGAAAGACGCGGCCGAGTACCTCCTCTCGCTCGCTGCGAAGGTCGACGGCCGCCCGGGGCGCGACGCCATCACGCCGGCCGTGCTCGCCGACAGCGCCACGGTGTCACCGCAGTTGCTCGCCATCGCCCGCGATCAGTCACGCTCCCGCGAGACGCGAAGCTCGGCGATCAATTGGCTGAACCGGGCTCCGGACGAGCGCGGCGGCGTGTCGCCGACTCAGCTGGCCAAAGCGTTAGGTGACATGGCGCGCGACGAGAATGACAACCAGCAGGTCCGCCAGAGCGCGCTGCGCGTGCTCGCGCGTCAGGATAACGGGGAAGGCATCCCCGCGCTGATCGACATCTCGCGTGGCACGCAGGACATCTGGCTCGGCAAGCAGGCGTTGAGCGTGCTGGCGCAGTCGGGCGATCCGCGCGCACGCACCTACCTCCGCACGGCGGTTCAGCGGCCCGACCTCAACGACGAGATGCGTGTCGCGGCTATTCGCGGGATCGGGCGCGACTATGCCACGAGCCAGGATGCCGAGTTTCTGCGCGGGCTGTACACGAAGCTGCCGAGCGAGCGGACGAAGGAGGCGGTGCTCGAGTCGATGGGCGAGATGGGTGGCACCGCGAACGCGAAGTGGCTGATGACCATTGCCGGCAATAACGACGAGTCGCTCCGACTCCGTCGCCGTGCGGTCCAGTTGAGCGAGCGCGCTGGAACGGCCGTGCCCGATCTCGCGAAGCTGTACGACCAGACGGATGATCCCCAGATGCAGGAAGCGATCATCTCCACGCTGTCGAACAACGGGACGAAAGCGGCAACCGACAAGCTGCTCGCCATCGCGAAGACCGACCAGAACTACCAGATGCGGCGCCGAGCCGTAAGCGCGTTAGGCCGGTCGGACGACCCGCGGGTCAAGGACGCGTTGAAGGACATTGTCGAGAAATAGATCGCTGGCTGCTGGCTGCTCGTGCTGGTTGCTGGCTGACGCCGGCCGCTGCGGGTTGCAAGAGGGTGGGATTGCTTGAAGGTTCAAGCATTCCGCCCTCTTGAACTTTTAAGTATTCCGAGAGGTTATGATGCGCATCGTATCGTTCATTGGAGTGCTCGTCCTCGCAGCGGGATGCAGTAGCGCACGGAAGACCGAATCGGGATCCCCCTCACCGGTGCCGAGTCCTACCGCGGCTGCGCCGCAGTCCGCCGCCGCGCCGGCGGCGGCGAAGGACTCCGTGACGCTCGAACGCGAGCGCTACGTGGCCGAGGTGCGTCAGGAAATTGCCGGGAAGGAGAACCTTCCGGCGTCGCAGGTCTTCAAGAACATCAAGATGCTGACGGATGTGCCGGCGTCTCGACTTCTCGGCATCATGAACATCGGCTACGGCAAGTCACTCGGTGTGAGCTGCACGCACTGTCACACACCGGGCGAATGGGACAAGGACGACAAGACGCAGAAGCAGACGGCGAGAGACATGAGCAAGATGGTCGCGACGATCAACAACGATCTGCTCAAGAACATCCCGAACCTCAAGGGACCTAACGCGATCGTGAACTGCACGACGTGTCATCGGGGGCAGGTGAAGCCGGCGCTGAATCTCCCGTAGGGAATCGGCGGCGCGCTTCGCGCGCGCACGGGAACAGGGAACCGGGAACAGAGGCTCCGCGAGGAGTCACTGTTCCCGGTTCCCCGTTCCCCGTTCCCGCTTCAATGCGTCTGGATCTCGACTCCCACCGCGACCGTCCCGTCCGGCTTCTTCTCGACGTGTGGATGCAGCAGCCACTTGTCGATTCTGTTGCCTGGATGCGAGTGGCTATAGCGCACGACCTTCAGTCCCGAGAACGTCCCGATCGCCGCGCCCATCACGACATCGCTCGCCCAGTGCTTGTTGTTGTACATGCGTGAGGCCGCGATCATCGTCGCGCCGCCGTACATTACGGGCGCGATGACCCACGTCGCCTTCGGCCACCACTTCGACGTTTCGCTCGTCACCGCCGCGGCCGCCGCGAACCCCATAGCCGCGTGTCCTGACGGGAATGATCGATACTCGTCGGTATTCCTGAAGCCGCGCGCGAACACAAAGCTGCGCGGGTTGTTGACGTCCACCTCCGGTCGGCTACGGCCCACCAGCCCCTTGAGTACGTAGACGGTACCTGAGGCAAGAAATAGCGCCTCCGTTCCATGGAGGCCGAGGTCCGCCATGCGATCGATTCGCCCGACACGACCCACGAGGTACATGCCGAGACCGATATAGATCGACCCCGGCGTGCCCATGAAGCGGAAGTCAGTGGCCGCGTTCTGCAGGAACTGATTTTCCTGGTTGTGGGGCGTCTGCAGCTTGCGCGCGAAATACTGGTCGGCCGGGTACAGGGCCACCGTACCGGCGGCGAACCCTAGTGCTATCCACGCGTCCCTCTTTGTGAAGACGGGCTCAGCGGAAATCTTGGTGGTATCAGTAGGCTGCGCCTGGGCCACGGGGGCGATCGTCGCCGTCGCCAGCCCCAATCCGGTTGTCAAAGTGAGCAGCTTGTTCACGCGTCCTCCGAGTCGGGCCATCTGCCTACCTCGTCTGCTTTGCGAGCTCGGATTTGCCACGTCCCCGGAGCGTCCTCGCTCGCTGTACCCACCGTGTAAAAGCAACCCGCGCGCCGCGGCGGCGGTCGAATTGGCCTCGTTCGGGTCTCCGAACAAAACCTGAATAGCGAGCTCGACTTCGATGGCTGGAATATACGGCGAGCCATTGACTGCCGAATGAACAGGACTGACTATACCTTGTGACGGTATATCGCACGACGGTATAACTCACCTACGCGTCCATGCCGGAACCGAGAAGCCCTGAAGCCGGAGCGCCCTTGAGCGCGCAGGTTTTCCAGATCCTCCTGTCGTTGCTCGACGGCGATATGCATGGGTACGCCCTCATCCAGGACATCCGGCACCGAACCGACGACGAGATCGTGCTGACGGCAAGCACGCTCTACGCGGCCGTGAAGCGGATGCTTGGCGTCGGGTGGATCGAAGAGGTCCAACCCGAGGAACCACCGCCGGATCATGACGAGCGGCGTCGCTACTATCGAATGACCGCGCTGGGTCGAGCAGCGGCGCGAGCGGAGGCGCAGCGCCTCGAACGGCTGACGACCATGGCCCGTGACAAGCGCCTCCTGCGTCCGCTCGGGAGCACGCCGCAACCGAAGGGCACGCGATGACGTCCGTCCGACGGCCGGCGTCCAGCGCCTCGCTCACGGCGCGCGCGTTCCGGGCGGCGCTGCGGCTTCTTCCACCCACGTTCCCGGCCGGCGACGCACGCGAGCTGGTTCACATCTACGAAGCGCTCGACTCCGAGGCGCGGCTCACGCGCGGGTGGCACGGCGCGGCGCTGACGCTCGCGCGCGAGCTCCCGGGCCTGGCTCACCTCGTGGCGCGAGAACACGCCGCGGCATCGCGCGCGTGCCGAATGCGTCGCCGCCAACTGCGCCGGATCGCGTCCTATCAGCGTCCGTACTCGGAGGACACCTCGATGATCGAATCGCTCCTGCAGGATGTCCGCTATGCCGCGCGGGCGCTTCGCAAGAACGCGTCGTTCGCGGCCATTGCCGTCGCGACGTTGGCGTTAGGCATCGGGGCTAACACCGCGATCTTCTCGGTCGTGAATGGGGTGCTGCTCCGGCCGCTCGCCGTACGGGACCCGGATCGTGTCGTGACCGTCATGAGCTATTCAGCGGCGCAGCCGCCATCGGTGTACGGCTCGTCGCCGGCCAACTTCATGGACCTCCGCCGAGATACGCGTGCAGCGAGCCAGTTCGCCGCGTTCTCGACATCGCTGGCGACCGTGGTCGGTCCCGGCGAGCCCGAATCGTTCCAGGCGGTGACGACGGTTGGCGATATCTTCGGCGTGCTGGGAGTACGACCACTGTTCGGCCGGACGCTGACCCCTAACGATGACTCGCCATCGGCGGCGCCGGCCGTCGTGCTGTCCCACGAAACGTGGCAGCGGCTGTACGGCGAGGACCGTTCCGTCGTCGGCAGGACCGTAACGATCAACCGGAAGCCGCGCGTCATCGTCGGCGTCATGCCGCCCGGATTCCGGTTCGCGGCCGCGCAAGCCGACCTCTGGACGCCCGAGCAGTGGTCGCCGGAGTATGCCGCCAACCGCGATCAGTACTACCTCCAGATCGTCGCGCGGCTCCGCCCGGGTGCGACGGTCGAACGATTCTCCGCCGAGCTGGAGACGGTCGCCACACGCCTGCGGACCGATCACGCGGAGTACAACACCGACCTGCATCTGAGTGCGACGTCGTTGCAGGAGACGATCGTTTCTGCGGTGCGCCCCCGACTTCTCATGCTGATGGGTGCCGTTGGATTCCTCCTGCTCATCACGTGTGTCAACCTCGCGAACCTGACGCTTGCCCGCGCGTCGTCACGGCACGGCGAGTTCGCGGTGCGGCGGGCGCTCGGCGCCGCGCGCGGTCGCGTCGTCAGGCAGCTGCTGACCGAAAGCGTTCTGCTCGCGACCGCCGGTGGAGTCGCAGGGCTTGCCGTTGGCGCTGGACTCCTGCGCGCCATCGTCGCGGCGGAACGCACGTCGCTCCCCCGCGTCGACGAGATCACGCTCGACCCGATGGCGCTCGGCTTCACGGTCGTCGTGTCGGTACTGGCGGGCGTCGCCGTCGGACTCCTTCCGGCCATGCGGGCGTCCACGGCTCGGTCCATGGAGGTCATCCGCCAGGGTACGCGGGGCAGCGGTGCGCATCAGGGTGCGCGGAGCGCACTCGTCGTGGTCGAGCTGGCCGTCGCCCTGATGCTGCTCAGCGGAGCGGGATTGCTGCTGCGGAGCTTCGGTCGGCTGCTTGCCGTGAACACCGGGTTTTCCACCGAACAGCTGCTCACGATGCAGATGAGCGTTGGTGGAAAGTCAGTACAGGCCGTGGAGCAGAGTCTGGAACGGATTCGCGCGATTCCCGGTGTGCGGGCGGCGGCGGTGACGAGCCAGTTGCCCGTGACGGGCCGCGGGGTCGGGGCCTGGTTCAACATCGTCGGCCGTCCCACGCCGCCTAACGAAACGCCGCCCGCCGAGGCGTATCGCGTCGTGTCGCCGAACTACTTCGCGACGGCCGGGATCCGGCTCATGCGCGGCCGGTTCCCGACGCCGGACGATCGTGTGGACCACGGGCCGGCGGTGGTGGTGAACCAGGCGTTGGCGAAGAAGTATTGGCCTGACGAGGATCCCATCGGGAAGCAGATCATGCTCGGCGCCCCTGGGAACTATTTGAACCCCGCCTCCCCAATTGTTGGTGTCGTCGGTGACACGCCGGATGCAGGGCTGGACAATCCGCCGATTCCCACCGTGTTCATGCCGATGCGTGTTGCGCCGTGGTGGCCGGTGTTCACGTATGTCATCCGCACGTCGGGCGCGCCGGAGGCCCTCGCACCGACAGTGCGCCGGGAGCTTCGTGCCGCGTTTCCGGTGGTGGCGATTCGGAATGTTCAGACCATGGAGTCCGTGCTGCATGATTCCGTGGCGCCCGCTCGGTTGTCCATGCGCCTGGTCGGCGCGTTCGCGATGGTCGCGCTGATCACCGCGGCCCTGGGGGTGTTTGGTGTGTTGTCGTTCGTGGTTGCCCAGAGGACGCGCGAGCTCGGGATTCGCATGGCGCTGGGCGCCGCGCCGGGTGACGTGCGTCGGATGGTGATCGCGTACGGCGGCAGGTTGGCGACGGCCGGCCTCGTGATCGGTCTTCTTGGCTCGCTGGCGCTGACGCGGCTCATCTCGAAGCTGCTGTTCGGCGTCGCGCCGACCGACCCGCTGACGTTCACGTCGGTATCGGCGATCCTGTTAGGCATCGGCGTGCTGGCGAGCTGGATCCCGGCTCGTCGCGCGACGCGCATTGACCCGATCACTGCTCTGCGCTCGGACTGATAGCGAAACCACGAACGCTGGGAGCGCAGACGGCGCTTCGCGCCGCCGCAACTCACGCGCCAAAGGGGTCGGAGTCGTGTGATCAGGCGACTCCGACCCCTTTGAACGTCTTCTCGGGTCTGGACGGAAGCTGCAGCTACACCGTCCGTCTTGCGCCGCGTATGAGCCTGAGCAGGAACAGCAGCACAACCGCGCCTATGAAGGCAATGAAGATCGTGCCCGGCAGCCCGCCCCATGGAGACGAAACGCCGAGTGAGGCGAAAATCCAGCCGCCGACGAATGCGCCGACGATTCCGACAATGATGTCGCCGATCAGACCGTAGCCCGTTCCGCCCATGACGAGCGAGGCGAGCACTCCGGCGACCAGTCCGACGATGATCCAGGTGAGAATTGTCATGGCAGCTCCTGAAGCCGATTCCGATAGCTGAGACCCCACCCCGAAAGCAAAGCGCGTGCCTTGCCGAGGCTCATCGAAGGAGGCACATCTGAGCCCTTCATGTCATTCCGCAGCCCTCCGGTAACGCGGCGAATGAAAATTTTGTGTTGTCTCAATGCCGATGTCGTGAGCAACGTCGCGCTCAACCTCTTGTTACCCGCGCTCGCTCGGCACGACGTCCGCGTTGGACTGACGACCCGAATCGGCGCGGCTCAGCACGGCGGGGAGCCACCACCTCGGCGCGAGCTCCGCGCGGCCGAGCAGCTGCTGCCGCTGGAGGTGATGTTCCCGCTCATCGAAAGCGCGAGGCAGCCTAACGATGGACGTTACCTCACATTCGGCGAGGTCGAACGGGCTCGCGGCATTCAGGTGAGCCCTTTACCCAACCCCAACGTCGGCGAAGGCCTCGCGTTCATCGAGGCTTTTGCCCCTCATCTCATCCTTTCAATCCGATACGGCGCCATCTTCAAGGCTGCCGCGATCGCCGTGCCGAACCTCGGCGTGCTGAACCTGCACGCGGGGTTGCTCCCTGCCTATCGCGGCGTCCTCGCGACGTTCCGTGCGCTCATGGCCGGGGAACGGGAGATTGGCTGCACGCTCCACTACATCACGGACGGGACGATCGACACGGGTCCGGTCGCGGGCCAGGCGACGGTGCCAGTCGATGCGCGACGCTCGCTCTTCGCGCAGGTGTTGTCGCTCTATCCGCCAGGCGTGGCCCTGATGGCACACGCCGTCGCCCGGCTCGACGCCGGTGAACGACTCGAGACGCACGTTCAATCGGGCGGCACATACTACTCGTATCCAGGCGCGGACGAGTGGGATGAATTCGCTCGACGGGGTTGGCGAGTCTCGGACGCCAGTGATTTTTGCGAGTTGTACGGAAAGTACCTGGTTCCAGGATGACAGAGGCGGGTCTGCAAGCGTACATTCGCGTCAACTTCTCGGGCCCAATCATGCGCGCCTTCTATCTCGCTGTCGGATTCGCCGTGCCGCTCGCCGCGCAGACACCGAAGTCGTCGCAGACGGTCGACTCGGCATCGATCGCCATCGTTCCGCGCCCCGAAAGCCTGACAGTGGGCCGCGGCCGTTTCGTCATCAACGCGAACACGGTCATCTACACCGATGCCGCGTCGGCCGACATCGCGCGGCGCTTTGCGGCGTCGCTCCTTCCGGCTACCGGACTCGCGATTCCGGTCCGCGTCGGAGCCGCCCCCGCCACGGGAATCGTCGTGCAGCGCAGTGCCGGCCTAACGCGACTGGGCAATGAGGGGTACGAGCTGTCCGTGACCGCGCGGCGCGTTTCCGTTCGGGCCAAGGAACGTGCTGGGGTGTTCTACGGATTTCAGACGATCCGGCAGCTCCTGCCGCCGCAGGTCTTTCGCGAGGGGAAGGTCGACAGCGTCTCCTGGACGATTCCCGCGGTGCGGATCGTCGACCGGCCACGATTCGCCTGGCGAGGCGCGCACCTCGACGTCGGCAGGCACTTCATGCCGAAGGAGTTCGTGAAGAAGTACATCGATCTCATCGCGCTGCAGAAGATGAACACCTTCCACTGGCACCTCACGGAGGACCAGGGCTGGCGCCTCGAGATCCGGAAGTATCCTCGGCTCACGCAGGTCGGCGCGTGGAGAACGCAAACCGTCGTGGGTCGGCAGGGTAGCAAGACGGATTCTACGACGTGGCGGTTCGACGGCCAGCGACATGGCGGCTTCTACACACAGGACGATGCGCGCGAGATCATCGCGTACGCGCGTGACCGGTTCGTGAACGTGATGCCCGAGATCGAGATGCCCGGGCACGCGCTCGCAGCGATCGCGTCGTATCCCGAGCTTGGGGTCACCGGCCAACCGGCGGATGTGGGGACACGCTGGGGCGTCTATGCCAATATCCTGAACGCCGACTCTTCCACCGTGAGCTTCATGCAGGATGTGCTCACTGAGGTCATGGAGCTGTTTCCGAGTCAATTCATCCACGTTGGCGGAGACGAAGCCGACAAGGCGCTATGGAAGACCAGCCCGCGAATTCAGGAGCGCATCAAGGAGCTCGGACTGAAGGATGAACACGAGCTGCAGAGTTGGTTCATCCAGCAGATGGACGCGTTCCTCACCGCGCACAAGCGTCGCCTCGTCGGGTGGGACGAGATTCTCGAAGGCGGGCTCGCGCCGGGTGCGACGGTAATGTCGTGGCGCGGAACACAGGGTGGGATCGACGCGGCGCGTGCCGGGCACGACGTCATCATGGCGCCGACCAGTCACACCTACTTCGACTACTACCAATCGCAGAACACGGCCGGCGAGCCGTTGGCGGGTGGCGGATTCCTGCCCCTCCAGACGGTCTATGCGTTCGAACCGGTGCCGGCCGAGCTCGAGCCGCAGTACCGCGCGCACGTCCTTGGGGGCCAGGGCCAGATCTGGACCGAGTACCTGGCGGGGCCGAAGCAGGTGGAATACATGGCGTTCCCCCGCCTAACGGCGCTCGCCGAGGTACTGTGGACGACGCCGGAGCGGAAGGATTATCGGGATTTTCTGAGTCGGCTAGCGGTGCACCTGGAGAGACTATCCGCGCTCGACGTCGCGTTTCGCCCGTTGGGACCCTGACGGGATCGGGAACAGGGAACTGGGAACCGTGGATCGATAACCGGGACGTCTGGTAGCGCTGGGTGCGATAGACCATCTTCCCAACCCGAACCTCTGTTCCCGGTTCCCCGTTCCCGGTTCCACGATGCTCCGACATTCTGTCCTCGCACTGACGCTTCTCGCGGCTCCACTCGCTGCTCAGGAGAAGATCGACACCGCCGCCATCAGCCGCATCAAGGCCGAAGAGCGCGACCGATCACAGGTCATGGAGATCGCGAGCTGGCTCACTGACGTCTTCGGCGCGCGGCTCACCGGTTCGCCCAGCGCGAAGGCCGCGGGAGACTGGACCGTCAAGAAGCTCAACGAATGGGGAATGGCGAACGCGAAGATGGAGACGTGGGGGCCGTTCGGACGCGGTTGGTCGAACGAGCGGATGGTCGCGCAGGTCGTGTCGCCCCGCCAGTTCCCGATCATCGCCTATCCCGCCGCGTGGACGCCGGGAACGACCGGCGCCGTGAAAGCCGAAGTGGTGCTGATCAAGGCGGACAGCGCGCCCGACCTCGAGAAGTATCGCGGAAAGCTTCGCGGCAAGATCGTCTTCACACAGCCGCCGCGCGATTCGGTGCCGCCTCACTTCACGGCGGACGCGTCGAGGTTGGAGGACACCTCGCTGGCGAAGCTCGCGGAGGCGCCGTTCGCGGCCGACCCGCCGCGCGGCGGCGGGCCTAACGCGGGCGCCAACAACCCGCAGGCCGCACGGTTCCGCGCCGCACAGGAATTCCAGCGGAGCGTGGCCGCGTTCCTGGCCGATGAAGGGGCCGTTGCCATCGTCACCCCTGGCCGCGGCGATGATGGCACCGTATTCACCGGCGCGAGCGGCTCGCGCGACGCGGCGAATCCGACGAAAGTGCCCGGCCTCATCTTCTCGACCGAGCACTACGGGCGCATAGCGCGCATGGTCGAGAAAGGTGTGCCGGT
>DATCGG010000175.1:0-4548 GCA_036509075.1 Gemmatimonadaceae bacterium | reverse complement strand
CACGGTGTCGATCCCGCGCACTTCCATCGATCCGGTCCCGACCTTGATGGCGCCGAAGTACACGTCGTAGGAGAGGCGCTCGCCGGGTACGAACGGTCGCGAAACGGGTGTCGTCGTCGCACCGGTTGCCGTCTGTGCCTGGGTGGTCGATGCCATGCTCATCGCCACGAGCCCGATCGCGATCAGGCTCGTGTACCGCTCGTTTGTCATAGCTCCTGTGTCCTGTCACCGCCTATTGTCCTCGTACCCGCAACGCTCCGATAGGCTCCGCCAGGCCCTACGCTCATCTGCCAATCCCCGCTTCGAACACGACCTTTCCGTCAAAGATCGTCATGACGCACTTCGCGTCCTTGATCTCCGCCGTCGGCAGCGAATAAAAGTCGCGATCCCACACCGCGAGGTCCGCGTACTTCCCGACCTCGATCGACCCGATCTTCTTCTCGAGGAACATCTGCCGGGCCGCCCAGATCGTCACCGCGCGAAGCGCCACGTGCACGTCAACCGACTCCGCGCGCCCGAACGGATCCTTGCCGTACACGCCTAACAACGGCTCGCGCGCGATCGCGGCCCAGATGCCATACTGCGCAGGAAACGGCGTGACGGGAAAGTCCGAGCCGTTCGCCCAGGTCATGCCCTTCGCGCGGAAACTCCGGAAGGGATTCAGTCGCAGCGACCGTGTTGGGCCGAAGTTCCCCGCGTACGTGTCGCCGAGCCACCAGGTGAACGTCGCGGAGGGCTCGGGGAAACCGGCGTCGAACTCGTGCTGCAGTCGAGCCATCACGTCGATGGCGTGATCGGTCGGGATGTTCGAGTGGATGATCCCGTGCCGCAACCCCTTCTTCGGATTCTCGCGCATTGCCTGGTCGTAGGTGTCCACGACCCAGTCGATGGCGCGGTCGCCTATGGAGTGCACCGAGACGTGCATGCCCGCGTCGTGGTACAGGCGGATCAGCATGCGGATCGTGTCGGGATTCGACGCCGGGTACCCGCGGTTCGACGCATCAACTCCGCGATAGCCCTTGTTCCAGTCGTCGTACAGCCAAGCCGTCCGCGCCCCGCCGGAGCCGTCGGCGTACAACTTCACTCCGCCGGCGATCACGTGATCGTCGCCCGTGCTCTCGTACGGCTTCGTCATCGCCGCACGCTTTGCGATCAGCTGTTTTGCCTCGTCGACCGAACGCCCTCCGGACCACAGCGCGAAGACGCGCACCGTGAGGGCGCTGTCGCGTTCGACCTTCTTGTAGATGTCCCACGCCGCGGACGAGATGCCCGGATCCTTGAGACCGGTCATCCCTGCGGCGTTGAACGCCTTTGCGAAGTCGCGGATGCCGGCCTCGATTTCGGTGGCCGACCGTGGGGGAACCAGGCGCCACACGAGCTCCGCGGCTGATTCACGCAAGAGGCCTGTTGGCGAACCGTCCGGGTTGCGATCGATCGTCCCACTCGGCGGGTCACGCGTGTCCTTCGTGATGCCAGCGAGGCGAAGCGCAGCGCTGTTGGCGACGACGTAATGCCCTGTGGTTTGCGTGAGCACCACCGGATTGTTAGGCGACGCAGCGTCGAGATCCTTCGCTGTGATGACGCGGCGCTCGGCAAGCTTGCCCTCGTCCCATCCGCGGCCCTGGATCCAGGTGCCCTTTGGAGCGGCGGCTGCTTTCGCCCCGACTGCAGTGGCGACATCCGGGATGCTCTTGACGTTCGGATAGCTCAGGTCGAGGACGTAGAGGCGCTCGGCGCCACCGTCGGAGAAGTGGGCGTGGGCGTCGAGCAGCCCCGGCGTGACCGTACGTCCGGCGAGGTCGATGCGGCGCGCGTTAGGCGCGGCGGCCCGCTCCACCTCCGCCGTCGTCCCGACGACGATGATGCGGTTGCCCGCGATGCCAACGGCCTGCGCGACGCGATCGGTGGAATCGACGGTCAACACACGACCATTGACGAGCAGCAGGTCCGCCCGGGTCTGCGCTGCGACGTTCGAGCTGACTGCGGCGAGGATGAGCGCCGCGCTGCCAGCGATGGCAGTCCGCATCACGTGGCGTCGGCCGAGTCGTCGCTCGGTCGCGTGGCGTCGACCGAGATCCGCAGCGCTTCATTCAGCTCGGCGTCACCCGAGATGATCGTCGCCCAGGCGACATCGCGGCCTTTGCGCTTGCCCTTCTCGACGACGCGGATGCCGCCGGGCGAGATGGTGACGGTGTAGAGGACGCCGCCGTGCTCCAGCTCCCGCTTGATCGGCTTATCGAGCTTGGTGGTCATGCGGCCAAGCTACCTTGAAAGCCAAGTCGTTGCGACTATGCCCTTTGACTTTCAAGGGCTCTGACCCCTTCATCGGAGTTCTTCCGGCGACTCAACACGCCCGCCGAGACGAGCACCACGATCGCGGCCACCGGCAGTGGCTCCAGGAACGTGAACGCAGCATTCAGCACCGGATTCTTGTACAGCTCGACCAGCCGGTCCATCTTCGCCGTCTTCTCGGCGATCGCCGCAGCGCTCTCACCATCGGCGCGCGCCTTCGAGATCGCATGCTCGCGATACTTCTCGATGTAGTCGGGAGTGAAGTTGTAATAGATCACCTCCCAGGTGGCGACGTAGCACAGGGATGCCAGCACCGCGATCAGCGACCCAACCGCCACACCGCGTCCGAAGCTCACCGTGCCACCGCCCACGTTGTCCCGATACGCCCGCACCCCGAAGTAGATGAACAGGAAGGCGACGACCATCGACGTATAGCCGACGATCTCGCCGCGATCGAACCCGATCGCATCCTTGAAGGCGAGCGCCAACACCATGAACAACGACACGATGGCGCCGGCGATGAGGCCGAAGGTGAGCACAGTTTTCTTCATGATCGGATCCTCCGAAGGCGGAAGCGCGAGTGAACGGCCGCCAGTCTCGCGCGTGCCACCGATTTCCGCGTCACCAGAACGGGTGATTCTTCCGAAAACGCCGAAGATTCACCCTTTCAGGGGATCAGTCCCGCCTCCTTCGCGAGCTGCACGGCCTGCGTTCGACGCTTGGCGGCGAGCTTGTCGAACACGCGGCCCGCGTGCGTCTTGACGGTATTCTCGCTCACGAACAGCCGTTCGGCGATCTCGCGGTTGCTGAGCCCCGCCGCCATCGCCTCGAGGATGTCGAGCTCCCTCGGCGTCAGGCCGAGCTGCTCCACCCGTGCCTGGTTTCGAACGAACGGTCCGTTGGCCGGCACCGGAATCCGCACCTCGACCGGTACTTCCCTGGTGACGACGGTCTCGCGCGGCCGCGTGAGCCTGAGTCCCAGCCAGATACCGAGTGCGGAGAAGATCGCCGCGACTATCCCGCCATAGATCTCGAGCGAATGCTCGAGGACGAGGAAGCGATACTCCACGACCTTGAGCACGGCCACCAACAGGCCGCCGAGGATGCCGTAAAGGAGGACCGTCTTCTTCACGTGGGCGGTCGAACGCTAGCGGAGCTGAAGCGTGTCGCCTTCGAATTCGAGTCGTAAGGTGGGCACGACCACCGCCTTGCGCGAGCCATCCTTCCGAACGTGGCCGGCAAGCCACGCGTCGTAGCCCGTGGCGGCGGCAGCGGCGAGCGTCTGCTCCACCGCCGACGGCGAAACGTACGCGGCGAAGCCCACGCCCATGTTGAACGTCGCGTAGGCCTCGCGCCGG
This sequence comes from Gemmatimonadaceae bacterium, assembly GCA_036509075.1. Classification (GTDB taxonomy): domain Bacteria; phylum Gemmatimonadota; class Gemmatimonadetes; order Gemmatimonadales; family Gemmatimonadaceae; genus JAJKIV01. Next base: position 898 of record DATCGG010000175.1, on the reverse strand, counting down.
TCGATCGGGCCGGCCTCGATCAGGAACTCGAACAGCGCGGGCGGGTTCCGCGGCGTGGTGATCTCGTAGACGAACGGCTCATCGAGCCGCATGAGCTTCCGCCAGCCGTGGCCGGTGACGTGCGCGAGGTAGCCGAGCGTGATGCCTTTGCGTTGGCACTCGCGAACGAACGCCGCGTAGATGATCGACGGCGCGAGCAGCGCCTCGCCATACGTGCGGGCGTCGCCGTGCCCGATCGGCGTCAGGTAGCCGTTAGGCAACCGGTCGGCGATCTGCCGGCACAGAGTCAGGCCGTTCGTCTGGATGCCTGACGAGGCGAGGAAGACGATCGCGTCACCGTCGCGAATGTCGCCGACGACTCGGAGGTTCTTCGGTTCGATTTTTCCGACCGCCGACCCCGCGAGCACGATCGTCGAAGGATTGACGATGCCTCGAAGCGTCGGAGTCTCGCCGCCACCCCACACGGCCCCGGACGCGCGGCATCCCTCCGCGAACCCGTCCACGAGTGCGGCGGCGCGCGCCTCGTCGGCGAACCACGCGGAATCGCCGACCGCCGCGTGCATCGCGACCGAGATGGGCAAGGCCCCACTCGTTATGACGTCGTTGACGATGGTCGCGACGGTGTCGATGCCGATCTCGCGGTACCAGGTCTTGCCGGTGGCGGCGGCAACGGCGTCGGCGACGAGGTTCTTGGTGCCGAGTCCTTCTTCGACGTGGGCGAGGTAGTGATCCGCGGCTTCTATCAGATAGGCGCTTTCCCCTCGAGTCTCGGCCGGCTCGCTATAGCCGTGTTGGCCGAGCGCGCTCGCGGTCGTGCGCGCCGCGCGCTGGCAGGCTCGCTTGAACGCGTCGAGCTGGTCGTATCGAACTCCAGAGGCTTCGTAGGAGAGCGTCATTA
>DATCGG010000174.1:0-24966 GCA_036509075.1 Gemmatimonadaceae bacterium | reverse complement strand
TTGCCCATCAGCATGTCGGCGTAGGTCATTCCCTGGGCGCCGAAAACCTCGATGGAATCGTCCATCCCGCCGGGCTTGGTCCAGCTGTTCTCGACCACACCAATGGCGCCGCCGTCGAACTCGATGATCGTGAGCGCCTCGTCTTCGCCCTGCGTGCGGTTCGCGTGCACCTGCGTCGCGAGCTGCGCGTAGACATGCTTCACGTTAGGCTTGCCGAGGAGCCACCAGCAGAACGCGATGCCATGGCAGCCGAGGTCCATGAGCGCGCCGCCGCCCGATCGCTCGACGTCCCAGAACCAGTCGGCGTGCGGGCCGCTGTGTTTCTCACCCTGTTTGACGAGGTGCACGCGCCCGAACGCGCCCTCGTCCACCATCTGCTTGGCTTTCACATACTTCGGCGCGAAGAAGAGCTCCTCGGCGTAGAGGAGGAGGACGCCGGCCTTTCTACACGCGTCGATCATGGCGTCGGCCTCCTCGAGCGTCATGCAAAGCGGCTTCTCGCACACGACGTGCTTCCCCGCCTGTGCGGCCTCGATGGTGATTCGCGCGTGGAGGTTGTTCGGCGCCGACACGGAGATCATCTCGATCGCGGGGTCGCGCAGCATCTCGCGGTAGTCGGTATGAAACGAGGCGATGCCGTGTCTCCGCGCGAACGCCTCGGCGTTGCCTGGCGTGGGCGAGGCGACGGCGACGACCTCCGCTTCCTCGGGCATCGATTTCACAGATGCAGCGATGCAGTCAGCCTGAAATCGTGAACCGACGATCCCGATCTTTACTTTGGGCATGCCAGGCCGTCCGGAGGCTCGTTTCCGACAAGATTGCACTGGCTCGGTGCGGCCACTAGTGCACTCCAGACGCACTCCCGACATCCCATCGCCGATCAACAGCAGGATTGGTCGATCTGACCGCCTCTCGTTCGACGTACCTACAAACCCATTCAACGAGGACCCGTGCGTTACATCCTGTTCGTGTGCGTCGATCCAGCGGCTGAGGAGTATATCCCCAACGAGGACAACATCGACCAGTGGGTGGCCGAGACCGAGCAGCGGAAGCTCCGGATTCTCGGAAGTCGTCTCGAGGGGTTGAAGGACGCCAGGACCATCCGGCGGCGCAACGGCAAGGTCATCGTTACCGATGGCCCGTTTGCCGAGACGAAGGAATGGATCGCAGGCTTCGATCTGCTCGAGTGTGCCAACCTGGATGAGGCGATCGAAGTGGCGTCGCAACATCCCATGGCTCGCTTCGGTAGACTGGAGCTCCGGCCGCTTATGCTCGAGGACTGAGAGTTTTTACGGGCTAACCAATCATGTCCCTCACAGGAGCAGTTCATATGAGGAAGCTCATCGTATCCGAGTTCATGACGCTCGACGGCGTGATGCAGGCGCCGGGCGGCAAGGACGAGGATCGAGATGGCGGGTTCGAGCACGGCGGTTGGACCATCCCCTACTGGCACGACGACATCGGCAAGAGCTTCGGCGCACTCATGGCCGACACCGACGCCTTCCTGCTCGGCCGGCGCACGTACGTGACACACGCGGAGGCGTTCGAGCCGTTGCCGGCTGGTGATCTGTTCGGCGACATGATGAACGCGCCGAAAAAGTACGTGGTGTCGCGGACGCTCAAGGCTCCGATCTGGCGGAATACGACGATCATCCGCGACAACGTGATCGAGTCGGTGCGCGCCCTCAAGGCGGAGCCGGGGAAGAACATCCTGACGGATGGCAGCAGCCAGCTCATCCACGCGCTGTTCGCGCACGACCTGGTGGACGAGCTGCACCTGCTGCTCTACCCGCTGGCGTTAGGCAAGGGCAAGCGGGTGTTGCCGGAGGAGGGGCTCACGAAGTTCAGTCTCAAGTCGGCGACGCCGTATCCGACCGGGGTGGTCGGGCTTCACTACGCTCGGGCGTGACCGGCCGCCGATTCTATCGGCGCTCACCTGAGTTATAGCTTCAACGATGCTGCCTAACGGCGACGCCGCCGGCTTTGCGATCCGGCCTTCGACGCCCGACCTGTCGTCTGGACGAATCGCCAGCTCGTCTCGAGCAGCTCCTTCAGCGCGCCGTCGCTCAATCGCTGCACGCGGGCGAGGACGCACGGGTAGTTCACGTAGTGCGGCTTCAGGTAGTAGTGGTTCGGCTCCGCGTCGAGACGCAGGTCGCGCTCGACGAAGCTGAGTCGAAACACCACGGACTCCGGCTCGGCCTGTTTGTTCGTCGGAATGCACGCGAACATCTTCCCGCGAACCTTCAGCGCCGGCGCGCCCCACGACGTGGCCTCCTCGACGTCAGCCAGCTCGAGTCCGAGTCGTCTCACGCGGGCGAAGTAGTCTTTCGTGGTACGGGGGGCACTCGGCGCGCGCTTGCCACGCGACTCGGTCGAGAGCCTCTTCGGCGCGCGCTTTCGCCACGCGGCTTCGAGCGCAATGGCGACGGCTCGCTTGCTCGCGCCGCGGAGAAGGACGTGCGTGCTGCCGGACGCACCCCACGCGCCGGCCGCGGGCGCGAATGTCTTTGGATGGTCCTTCACGAGCAGGTCCTGATCCTGCGGCGTCAGCATGATGGCGCCGTACCGCTCGTCAGGGTAGCCGAGGGTCGCGAAGACCTTGCCGCCAACACGGAAGTCCGCGTGGCCCATGTGAGACCCTTCGACGACGTCGGGAAGATTCAGCGCCAGTCGGCGAAACTCGTCTGCGGTCATGGCTGCGAAGACGGACTATCGCCGCTCGAACACGACGTCGTATGCTCGGCCGCCGCCAGTGTGGAGCGCGGTGACGCGACCTGACGCGTCACGCGTGAACCACACGCGATCCTCGAAGCCCGTAAAGGAGTCGATCGACGTCGGACGCAGCGCGAACCGATCCGCGGGGCGGCGAAAGAGCGTCAGCGCGCCATTCGTGACAGACACCTCGAGCGTAGTCTCGACGTCCGGGCTGTAGTAGGTGCCCACGTAGGCAGCGAGGGCGGATGTCGGGACCGCAATCGCGGTGTCTGCCTGCGGGCGCTGCGGCCTCGCGGCGACGGGACCCAGCCCCGGGAGCAGCGAGTCGACGAGCTGGCTCGCATACAACACGGGGTTCGCGCTGGCGGCGTTGCAGAGCACCGCGACCGCGAGCCCCTTGCCGGGGAACCGCAGCAGCTCGGCGCGATATCCGGCGGTGGCACCGCTGTGCTCGACGCGGTGCACACCACGGTAGTCGCTGATGAAGAGGCCGAGCGCGTAGTCGATCGTGTCGCCGTTCGTCAGGCGCCCGTGCACGTGCATCGAATCCACCATGGGCTTCCACTGCGGCGTGGGGTGCTCGAGCATCGCCGTCCAGGTGAGCAGATCGCTCACGGTCGTGAGGAGCCCGCCGTTCCCATGGACGTTCTCGAATGGCATCTCGAGCTCCCACTGGCCGCCATTTTCGCGTGAGTAGGCCTGCGCCCTGCCCTTCACGACCCGCCGGAAATCGTCGCGCCACTGCGTGCTCGTTAGGCCGAGGGGCTTGAAGAGGCGCTCGCGGGAGAAGGTGGCGAATGGCTGGCCGCTCACGCGGCTCACGATGATGGCGAGAAGGTTGTAGCCGCTGTTGGTGTAGGAATATTTGTCGCCCGGCGGGTAGTTGAGCGCACGCTGACGCTCGAGGATATCGAGCACGTGGTCGTGCGTGTGCACGCGGGTCTCGCGTGGCCAGCCGGCGATCCCGGCGATCTCGCCCCAGTCGCGGAGTCCGCTCGTGTGGTTGAGCAGGTGGCGGATGGTGATGGGGCGCTCGTATTTCGGGAGCTCGGGGACGTATTTCCTGACGTCGTCCTCGAGATTCAGTTTGCCATCGAGCGCGAGGAGCACGGTGGCGGCCGCCGTGAACTGCTTGGAGATGGAGCCGGCTTCGAAGATCGTCGAGGGCTTGTTGGGAATGTCGTACTCGAGATCCGCCTCGCCGAACGCGCGCGTGTAGCGCGGCTGGCCGGCGCGGTCGATGCCGACGGCGCAGCCGGGACCCGTGGTCGAGTCCCAGCGGGCAAAGACGTTCTTGGTAAGTGATGTGACGTCGCGGGCGGCCGACTGCGCCGTTAGGCAGCCGGGGAGCGTGTAGATCGCGGCAGTCGCAAGGAACAATCGACGGAGCATGGCGCCAGGCGTGAGAGACCAGCCGAACCTGGTCGAATCAGCCAGGTTGGTCAACCACCCTGTTCGCTCGGCCCGGCCCACACGGCGTCTCAACGAACTGTTCGGGCGCAGTCCATTGTGAGTGGCCTGCTTGGCCCGAGTCGGACGTATGTGGGATGTCGCTGCCTGCCGCCTGCTATCGCTGCCGCGTCCTGGTCCGCAGCTCGTCGAGCCAGTTCGTCCAGACCACGATGTCGGGCGCGTTGCCGACGCGGCGCAGCATGACGAAGTGCTTGTCGTCCGGAGCGACGTCGTAGCTCGTGAACGTGCGGCCTGACACGCTCTGCTGGTAGTCACCCTCGAACAACGTCGTGCGCCCCGTGATGGCAAGGCCTCCGCCACTCTGCCAATCGGCGAACGACACCTCTATCAGACGGCGGTGACTTCTGTAAAACAGACGCCGGCCGCTGTGCGACCATACGGGTTCACTCCCGCCATCATCGGAGACTCGTACACGACCGCCCGGCCCGGGAAACGGGCGCACGTAAATCTCGTACCGTCCTGATTCGTCCGAGACGTAGGCAACCCAGCGCCCATCGTACGAGAAGCGGGGCATGAACTCGTTCGCAGGCGTCGCGGCAAATGGACGGACCGTCGTGTCGCCTCGAGTGGCAATGGTCACGATGTCTAGCTCACCCTGGCCAACTCCGGTGGTCATCACCAGGCTCCGGCCATCCGGAGACATCACCGCGTCGTGGATCACCCCGCCCGGCAGGTTGATGATTGTAGTCGCCGAGTCGCTCCCGTCGGATTCTTGCCACGCCACCGTCGGTGCGTTTCGCAGCGGGAAGAACACTCGCTTCCCGTCCGGCGTCCATTCATACGATCGCCGTGGCGGGCCGAGCGGCGACGACGTCCGGAGTGTGACATCGTACATAACGAGTCCGTACCGGCCGCGTGAGCTCGAGCCCATGAGCACTCGGCGGCCATCCGGTGATAGCCGCGGATGGCTGAACGTCGTGCCGGCCTCTGTCACGAGCGGTTCAACGATCCCGCGCGCGTCCACGAGCACGACCTCGTTGTTCGTCGGTTCGCGCATGACCGCGAGCGTGCCATCCTCGGCGATGGCTGCCGCTGAGACCGACAACAGATCTTCACTTACGCGAACCCGCGGACCGGTGAGACGGCGGTGGCGCACATCGAACGGCACGGCCATGAGGACGCTGTCGGGGCTGACATAGAGCAGGTTGCCATCGACGACGCCGACGGGCGCGGTCGCGGGCAGATCGAGCGCGGCGACCGTGTCATTGCCGATCGTGGCCACGCCGATCGTGGCCCCGGCGACGTTCGATTCACCGGCGAACAGCGCGAAGAGCACGGTCTGCCCGTCGAAGAGTGCCAACGGCTCGTGGTGCATCCTGTCGCCAGTCGGCCGGGTCAGCGGCTCGAGCCTGGAATCCGCGTCGGGTGACACGCGCGACAGACCTCTCGTGGTGCGCGAGAACAGCGGCATGCCGAGCACGATCGGCCCGTTAGGCGCCCAGGTCACACCGATGGGTGTCTTCACGTCGGCGATCGTAACGGCGGTGCCGCCACCAATGGACACCCGCTTCAGCTTCCCGTCGGCCGTGGCGAAGGCAACCCATCGACCATCCGCGGAGATCGCTGGTCGGCTGCCGCCGACGGTGCCGGTGATCGGTCGCGCAGCGAGCTGGCCGAGCGAGCGCGCGACCAGCTGTCGCGCGCCGTCGGTCTCACTGGCATAAACGATCGTCCGGCCATCACGCGAGATGGCCAGTGCAGTGCCGGCGTCGTCGCCGGGCGGATCGAAGGGTATCGTGAACTTGACGGCCGGAGGCGGGGCGTAATCCGGACGCACGGCCAGCGTCACGGCGGCGGCGATGGCGAGACCGGCCAGGACCCACGGAGCTCCACGACGAGCGACCGCTCGCGTTCGCCCGTCCCGGCCCACGGTGCTGTCCGGGGTGTGCCGCGTCGCGCGCGCCCCTTGCAATGCGTCGGCGAACTGCTGCGCCGTCTCCCAGCGGTCCGCCGGAAGCTTCTCGAGCGCCTGCTCGATCGCCTGCTCCACGTGCGGTGGCACGTTAGGCCGGCTCACGCGTACGCCGCGCGGCTTCTCGGTGAGCACGCGGGCGATGACTGCCTGTGCGGTGCTGCCCGTATGTGGCGGTTCGCCGGTGAGCATTTCGTACGTGACGGCGCCGAGCGAGTAGATGTCCGTGCGGGCGTCGATCTCACGGTCGCCCGTGGCCTGTTCCGGGGACATGTACTGCGGCGTACCTAACGAGAGCCCGGTCTGCGTGACGCGGTTGCCACCGGCGTTCCGCACGGCCAGCGCGATGCCGAAATCGGCGATCACCGGCTGGCCCGCCTGCATCAGGATGTTCTCGGGCTTGAGGTCGCGGTGGATGATGCCGTTCCGGTGGGCGTAGTCGAGCGCGCTCGCCAGCGCGACCGTGATGCGAACCGCTTCGTCGATGGGCAGCTGCTTCTCGCGCGTAAGCCTCGTGCGGAGCGACTCGCCGTCCACGAACGGCATCACATAGAAGAGCAGACCGTTCGCTTCCCCGCTGTCGAACAGCGGCAGAACGTTCGGGTGCTGCAGGTTTGCCGTGACGCGGATTTCGCTCAGGAACCGCTCGACGCCGAGCACCGCGCCGAGCTCGGGGCGGAGGACCTTGAGCGCGACCGGGCGGTCGTGCTTCGTGTCGCGCGCCAGGAACACGGTGGCCATGCCGCCCTGCCCGATCTCGCGCTGGATGCGGTAGCGATCGGTGAGCGCAGCGGTCAGGCTCGCGAGCGTATCAGCCATGCAGGTCGTTCGGTGAGCTGTTTTGCAGGCTTGGCGAGTACCAATAGACGGGATCTCTCGTATCCGGTCCAGCCCTCATCACCATGTTCCAGTTCGCTGGACTCGGACATGCGCCGCCGATAATGTGATGCTCTGTCATCACATCGGCCGAGCCATGATCGACATCATTCGCTGCACCACCGCGCTCTCGCTGCTCGCGTCATTCGTCCCTTCGCTCGCGCGCGCTCAGCGCAACGACGCGCCCAGCTTCACGGTCGGCACCGCCACCGCGCAGCGCGGCACGACAGCGACCGGCACCATTCCTGTCCCCGCCGGCTCCGACTCCGCCCTGGCCATTCCGGTCGCCGTGATTCACGGAGCTCGGCCCGGTCCCGTCGTCGCGTTCGTCGCCGGGAGTCACGGCACCGAGTACAGCTCGATCGTCGCGCTCCAACGGCTCATTCCGCGCATCGACGCGAGGACGCTCGCCGGCACGGTGATTGTCGTCCCGATCATCAACATCGCATCGTTCCAGCAGATGACGCCGCACCTCAATCCGATCGACCGGAAGAGCATGAACGGGAACTACCCGGGCGATCCGAACGGGACACAGTCGCAGCGGGCGCTTGCGCTCGTGACGACCCAGGTCGTCGTGCCGGCGGACGTCGTCGTCGACCTCCATGGCGGAGACCTCGACGAGAACCTTCGCCCGTACAGCTACTGGTTCCGTGGTGGGCGGCCAGCGCAGGACTCGGCCGGACTCAAGCTCGCGCTCGCGTTCGGTCTCGACCACATCATCGTCACCGACGTGAATCCGTCGGCGCCTAACGCGGGCCGGTCGCTCTCGTCGCAGGCGCTGGTGAGGGGAAAGACGGTGCTGGTGGCCGAGGCGGGGCGGAGTGGCGTCGTTGCGCCGAGTGATATCACGGCGCTCGTCGACGGCTCGCTGAACGTCCTGGGTGCGCTCGAGATGCTCAAGCGGCCGGTGCACCCGGTCGCGCGCCCGATCTGGCTCGACGGCGCCTCACCCCGCATCGTCGCCGACAGCACGAGCTTCTTTTTCGCGTCGGTCGACCGGGATGCACGGGTGAAAAAGGGACAGGTCCTCGGCTACACGACCGACCTGCTGGGCAAACGGACCGGCGATGTGGTCGCGCCAATCGATGGACTGGTCACGTTCATTCGCGGCGTACCATCGGCGTGGAAGGGCGCCACGCTGGCGACCGTGCTGCCGGTCATCCCGTCACCACAGCCATGGAAGGCGCCGGCGCCGTGAAGACGGCGGAGCCAAGCATCACGAGACGTTTTGGCCAGTCACAAGTGCGCCGGTCATCAGCGGTCGGTATTCAGTCATCAGTGCCAGCGTCCTCTGGCGTCCGTTCCCTGGGCCGTTTCGTAGAAACGTTTCGGCGCGGCTTGCGCGAGGCCTGTTTTGGCGGGCGGAGGGTTTTGTCGCGAGCGGCCGCGGCAAGTACAGACCGGCGAAGTGCGGAAAGCATCTTTCGGAGCTCGATCACTTCCTTCGCAAGTGGCTTCCACACGTCGTGCGACATCACGCCGAGGTCGCGGGCGAGCTCGAGCTGATAGTCGACCTCGGAGGTCGATTTGATGCTGATGTCCACGTAGCGAGCGAACTCGAGTCGCGATGCGGCTCCGCAGCCTTCGACGATGTTGTCGACGATCGACTGTGGCGCGCGCGTCATCTGCGACTTCAGGTTGTATCCCGTCCGGGGCATCGCCTGTGTGGCCCGCCGAATATTCAACGCGAACGCGTGTGCCCGTTTCCAGACGAGCAGTTGTCGAAAGTCTTGCATGCCGCAATGTCGCGTGGTCGCCTGTCAAATTCGGCATCCAACGAGCGCCCTCGCCACCAAACGCCCGCAACCGCGTAGTGTTGACTGAGTACTGGGAATCTCCCGACTGATGACTGACTACCGATGACCGATGACTCGGGACTGATGACTGGCATTATCAACTGGTGTAATCGATCCCTGCCGAGTCACCTGTAAGGAATCGCCGTTCCCGCCGACCAATCCTATAGAACCACGTGATTGGGGCCGTCGTTGCCAACGAAACACGAACAGAAGTTCCTGACTCTCGTACGCGAGAACGATGGGCGACTTCGTCACATCTGTCGCGTGTACGCGCGCGACGTCGAGGCCCGCAAGGACCTGTATCAGGAGATCATGTTCCAGCTCTGGCGTTCGCTGCCGTCCTTTGGCGGCGCATCCTCGATCGACACGTGGGTGTATCGCGTTGCGCTCAACACCGCGCTCACGCACGCACGTCGCCGATCGGTCCACGTTGAAACGCCACTCGAAGAAGAGCACGTCGAAGCTGCGGATCTCGCCGCATCACTGGACGCCTCGGATGACCCGCTCGACCTGAGCGAGCAATCGGAGCGACTCTACGTTGCCATCGATCGTCTCGGCGACGTCGACCGGATGCTCGTCACCATGTACCTCGACGAGCGGAGCTACCACGAGATGGCCGAGGTGATCGGCATCAGCGAGAGCCATGTCGGCGTGAAGCTGCACCGTATCAAGAAATCGCTCGCCCGGTCGCTGGCGGAGGAGCCGGTATGAAGCCCGCATCGGACACGGCAGACGAGTTGACTCGCCTCACCGACGAGGAGATCCTCGCCGTCGTCGAGACGCGCTCTCAACGGTTCCAGCGCCAGATTCGGTTCCGCGACTGGCGCGAGCTCATCGCTGGGGGCATCGCGGCCGTCATGATCGCGCCGGCGGTCCTGCGCGGGCCGTTGCTGGCGCGCGCTGGTGCGCTGACCATCCTCGCGGGGATCGGGCTCGTCGCGTTCAGGCTGTTCGCCGCCCGCCGCCTAACGGCGTCCGGCGACGTCGACCCCGCACTTCCCGTTGCGAACGCGCTTTATGTCGAGCTGGACCGGGTGGACGCGCAGATCTCGCTCCTCAGTGGAGTCGCGTGGTGGTACGTCGCGCCGCTCCTCGGCGGATCCGTGCTGCTCGCGGCGGGCTCTCGCGGACTCGCGGGTTGGTGGTACACCCTCGGCTACAGCATCTTTGCGGCGCTCCTTGGCTGGGGCATCATCGCGCTGAACCATCGGGCCGTTCGACGCACGCTCCAGCCAAAGCGTAAAGAAATCATGGCCCTGCTCGCACAGATCGAGTCGTAGGCGCGACCCATTCCGTGCCGCCGACTCTACACTCTCGGAGAAGCTCATGCTCGCGTTTCGACTTGTGACCCTCGCCGTCATCGGCGGTATCGCTGCCAGCACCGGGCTGCACGCTCAGCAGCCGGCGAGCGCCACCCCAGCGTCCGCGCGCGCGAAGGCGCTGGCGTCCGACGCCGAAATTCTCAGCATCATCAAGCAGCGCGTCGACGAAAAGCGAAGCGCGGGCATCGTGGTTGGTGTCGTTGATGCCGATGGCCGCTCGCGCATCGTGGCCTACGGCGATCCGGGCCCCGGCCAACCGGCACTCGACGGCAATTCCGTGTTCGAGATCGGTTCCATCTCGAAAGTATTCACGTCCACCGTCCTGGCGCAGCTCGTCCAGGAAGGCAAGGTGCGCCTCGATGACCCCGCGCAGAAGTATCTGCCGACCGGCGTAACACTCCCGACCCGGGGCGACAAGGTCATCACGTTAGGCAGCCTGGCCGAACAGAACTCAGGGCTGCCGCGAATGCCCACGAACTTCAAGCCCGCCGACCAGGCGAACCCGTACGCGGACTACACGGTGCAGCAGATGTACGACTTCCTGTCGGGCTATCAGCTGACGCGGGACCCCGGCGCGGAGTTCGAGTACTCGAACCTCGGCGTCGGGCTGCTCGGCCACGTGCTGTCGCGTGCGACGGGACAGTCGTACGAGGAGATGGAGCGGCAGCGGGTCTGGGCGCCGTTAGGCATGACCAACACGGCGATCACGTTCACGCCGTGGATGAAGTCCCATCTCGCTCTCGGTCATGGTGACAACGGTCAAGTCGTATCGAACTGGGACATTCCGACGCTCGCTGGCGCCGGCGCCATTCGCTCCACCACCAACGACATGCTGAAGTTCCTCGACGCCAACCTGCATCCGGAGCGCGGCCCGCTTCAGCGCGCCATGGCGTTCGCGCACGAGGAGCGCTCGCGCGCCAACGGCATGATGATCGGCCTCAATTGGCTCAGCATGCATGCCGGCACGGACACGATCGTCTGGCACAATGGCGGCACCGGTGGGTATCGCACGTTCATCGGGTTCGAACCGTCGCGGCGGACGGGCGTCGTGGTGATGACGAATTCCGGTGGTGCAGGCGCGGACGACATCGGATTTCACATCCTCAACCCCACGCTGCCGCTTGCTCCGAAGCCGGCGCCGCCAAAGCAGCGTACGGCGATCGAGCTCAAGCCCGATGTGCTCGCGCGTTATGTGGGCACGTATCAGCTGGCGCCGAACTTCACGCTCGAGGTCACGCTCAAGGACGACGCGCTGTGGGTGCACCCGACGAATCAGGCAACGCTGCGTCTGTGGCCGGAGACGGAGACGGATTTCTTCCTGAAGGAGGTCGACGCGCAGCTCAGCTTCGTGCGTGATGCGCAGGGTGCCGTCACGGCGGCGGTGCTGCACCAGGGCGGGCAGGACCAGACTGCGCCCAAGGTGCGCACAGGAGGATAGGCGCGGCTTCCGCTGCCACCTCACGGTCGACTCACGGCGAAGAGTCGGGCGCGTGACGCAGTCGCAGGTGCAGAAGACAGAACGCAAACGGCGACGTGGAAGGTTGGTCGCCGCATGGATCACCCGGATCCGTGCGACACCACCTCCCAGCGAGGCACACTCGTATGCCGTTTGCGTTTCGCCGTTCCCGCTTTGTCGCAGCGGCCGTAACACTCGCCGCGTGCGGTCGAGATTCCGTCAACCCCACCGGTCCCGTCGACCACGCGCCAGCGATCCCCTCCGCGGCGTCGCTCGTCGTTCAGCCGACGATCACCGTCAGCAGCACCCCGGAGCTGTATGCCAAGGTGAATGACGTGGCGAACCGCGGCGCCCGGCTCGTTCTGATGCCGCACACTTACACGCTCGACCCGACTCAGCCCAACGGCGGACGCCTCGAGCTGCAGCAGGACATGTCACTCCAGGGCGTGGTCGGCAACGCGCAGGCGGTCATCATCGACGCGTCCCGGCTTCCGGCTACGTCGTACGCGATACAGAATGGTGCGACCGGTGCGGTGCGCGTTGGGCGCGGCGCGAACTCGCTCGAGTGGATCACCGTAAGCGGTGCCGCCAACGGCGCGGCCAATATCGAGACCGATCTCATCTCGTCGGTTCCGTCTCGCGTGACCATCTCGCACGTGATCGCTTCGGGAAGCCCACGTGGCATCGACGTTCGAAACCTCGGTGCGTCCAGTGCCGGACGCGTGCTCGTCGTGAGCATTTCGAACACGGAATCGTTCGGGAACGTCACAGGCAATGGACAGGGGCTTCGTGCCGTCAACACCAATGGGGCCACCGGCGCGGTCATTCGCCTCACGCTGCAGGCGAACAACTTTCACGGCAACCGCATCGGCGCGCTGTTCGCGAACAACAACACCAGCTACGGGACCGTCTCGGTTACGTCGACGGCGGACCACTTCGACCGGAATGGCATCGGGCTCGGACTCGCCGCGGGAGTGAGCAGCGGCACCATGGCTCTATACAACGTCGTGAGCTTCTCGGCGCAGCAATCGACGTTTCAGAATAACGTGGCGACTCCGCCACCCGGTGTGCCGGTGGCCGGCGTCACCGTCGAGGGCGGGTCGAGCACCGTGGCCGGGTTTACTTCTTTCAACACCGTTTCCGCGGACCTGTCGGCGGTGCAGTTCGGAAACAACCAGAACGCCGACCTTCGCGCCTGGGGCGCCCGATCGACTGTCTCACTTCCGTCCGGAACGAATAACGTCGCGTCGGTTACGCTGCGCAACGTCGCAAGCGCGCTCATCGCCCCGCCGATTGCGAGTGAGCCGGCGGAGCCTGCCGGCACGAACGTCGTGAGTGTGGTTCGCTGACGTCGGCCAGAGCGCCACGAGCCTATCCCTCGTGGCGCGCCACGGGGGCCGCTGGTCACGGCCGAAATTCGCGCAGCCGCCCGCCTACCTGTCCCGAGAACACCACTCCCGCACCACTTCTCGCGAGACCGGCCGCGCGAAGCCGCTCCACGGTCCACCAGTTACAGTTGCGCGTCCACAAGTACCGCCCGTATGCAGGGAAGAACCTTCCCGCGTATCCCGCGTGACCGGAGTACGGCGGCACTCGGCTTCCGTCGGATGCGTGCCGAAACGTGCGCTCGAGCTCACCCAGCAATGCGCGGAGCGTGGCGGCGTCGACGCTCCGAGTGTAGACCGCGCGAGCGCCCGCGAAGGACGGGGAGGCATCACGTCCGTCGAGGTAGACGACCGACTCGGTCGGCAGGATGAGCGTCGCGTACACCGATTGGGGCCAGTAATTCGATTCCATGTAGAATCGCCGGTCACCCCACGCGTACTCGAGCAATGCCGCTCGCTCTTCCCCGGGTGGACCGAGCGTCCACCCGGCGGGCTGCGGAACGACGATCGCCGTATGATAGCCCCAATCGACGACGGACACGCGATACGTGCCGGCTGGAACGTTAGGCAGCATCTCCAGTGCTCCGATCTGTTCGGGCACCGTGATCGCGTAGATGACCGGAAACAGCAGGGTGAACGCGACCACGCCGACGAGCACCCATCGCACCCATCGTCGCGATCGCCCTCGGCTCATTGCCGCGTCGCGTTCTTCTCCACCTGGGCCATCATGATCCGGAGCAGCTCCTGGTTCGTCCACGGCTGCCACCCATGCGGCTTGAGCGGCCTCCCATACTCCACCGTCCCGGCGTAGTACGGCCCCTTCCCCGGCTCCTTCGTACTCTCGAGGAACGTCTCCATCCGATAGACGCCGAGGTTGAGGAAGTAGTTGTCCATGTCGCCCACGGCGATGTGCAGCTTGCCCACGAGCTCGGGGCCTAACGTCTTCCAGTTCCGCTCCACATACTCGCGCAGATCGTACCCCTTCTCGCGCATCGCCTCGACCACGTCACGATTGATGTGGCCCGTGCGTTTGTCCCACACCGGCTTCGGGTATCCATCCGCTCCGACCGGCGCCCACGCCGCCTGCCATCCATCCCACTGCCCACCCGACCTGCCCTTCGAGGCGATGACGAGCTCCGCCTGGTTCTCCTCCCGCACGGTGAGCGTCGTTAGGCCCTCGGGCGTTCGGCTCGACGGGATCTCGCGCGGTAGCCACGAGCCATCCACCTGCACGTACGCGCTGGTATCCGAATAGACGTTGCCGAACTGGTAATTCCTGAAGTCGAGCTGGTCGGGAAAGAGACCCCACGCGCCACCGAAGACGTTCGGGTAGTGGATCTGCAGCGCCAGCACGTCCCACCCGCCCGTCGAGCCGCCGGTCAACACGCGCGCATACGGCGCCGCGATCGTGCGGAACCGCTTGTCGATCTCGGGGATCAGCTCCTGCGTGATCGCGTCGCCATACGGGCCATTGTTGGCCGAGTTGAGGACGTAGCTGTCGTCGTAGTAGGGAGTGGTGTGCTGGATGAAGACCGCGATCATCTCCGGCACCTTGCCGGACGTCCACGCCTGCTGGAACTCGCAGCCCGGCTCGCGATTCGTTCGCTCGAGCCGCCGCTTCCGCGCTTCCGGCGTCTCCGGCTTGTCGCATCCCTCGAACGTGAAGCCGAGCGGCGCGCGCTCGCTGTAGTGGCCCACGGTGTAGACCACCGGGTAACGCTTCGTCGTGTTCTCGTTGTAGCCCTTCGGCAACAGCACGACGGCGCCTAACGTCATGTCGTGCCCCCAGAACGTGCTGGCGAGCTTGGACGTGGTGCGGAAACGCTTCACCCACTCCGTCTCCTGCGCGGCGGCGACGGCCGGAATCGTCCTCGTGAGCGAGAGCGACACCGTCGGCGTCTTGCGCGTGGGATCGATGTGGACCTTCTGCACGTCACTCACGAGCGAGCCGGGCGAGGCATTGAAGCGTTGGCCCTCGCCCGCATCCATGTGCGCCCAGATGGTGTGCCCGTCGCTTCGCTTGAACCGCGTGTACGGCAGCAGCATGCCCTGCACGTAATAGTCGCCGGCGGGGAGCTTCGAGAGTGACGCGACGGGGAAGCCAGGGACGGCGGGGTCGATCGTCACTGCCTTCCCTGGCGCGAGCGCGTCCACATCCACACCGAAGAACGGCTCGCTGCCGCGGTCCGGACCGGATTGCTGACGCGGCTCCTCCTTGTCCGTGCGCGCGACGAAGAGGAACGCACGGCCCGTGATCGGGCCGGCGTTGGTACCCGCCGGATACGAGAGCTGGAACGTCTGCGCGCTCGCGGGCACCAGAGCAGCGACCAGGAACAGGACGACGCCGGAAAGCGTTAGGCTCGGCTTCACCGTCACACGGGGGGGCGGAACATGGACGCGGCAGGTTGGTAGATGAATGGGCATCCCGAGAACCTATTGCTCAGTTACGCGCCGAGGTACTGTTTGCCGTCTCAGTCGGCCGGTGCCACCCATCGCGCCACTTCCCACACTCGATTGCGCCTGCTCGTCGCCGGCGCGGTCGTGGCATGCCTCGCACTGTCGACGCGCCAGGCCCCGGCCCAGCCCGCGCGCGAGCTCAATCCACAGCGCTCAGCTCCTCCCTCGCGCGACGGGTCGCACGACTTCGACTTCCTCGAGGGCACGTGGCAGCTCTCCGATGCACCCGCGGATTACCACACGCTCGGACCGTATGGCCGCCTCGTCGTGCGGATTCTGGCACCGCGAACGGCGACCGTCGAGTGGTACACCCGGGAACCCGACCCGGCGCCCGACTCCGGCTTCATGCGAATGTCGTACGACCCGGCCTCGAACCAATGGATGATTCACGAGGCAGCAAGCCAAACGGCGTCGCCGGGGCCTCCGCTCGTCGGCTCCTTCGAGCACGGAATCGGATCGTTCATCGGACCACGAAAGCGCGACGGCCGCCTGGTGCTCGCGCGACTCACGTGGACCTTCAACGGCCTGGGCAACGAACGCCTCGAGTGGGCGTTCTCGGCGGACTCAGGTACCACGTGGAAGACGCAGCGCGCCCTGGGGCTTAGCCGGGTGAGCACCTCGCCTGCTCGGCGGTCAGCCTTCGAGGGAACGTGCTGTCCGCGCGTCGAGGTGGTCTGGTACTCGGTGCCGGCGGGTAAGGACGAGCAACTCATCGATCTGTTCGCGCGTGAATCGCGCGCGATGGGTGACTCGATTCGCGTGCAGGACGTTGCACTCTTTCGCGACGCAGATCGCCCCGGGGTGTTCGCACTCGTGCGCGGATTCGATCGCGAGCGGCCGACCGACGATTATTACAGGGGTCCGGCATGGACGGCCCATCGCGCGGCGCTGGATCGCGCGGGCATCCGCGTCGACAGCCTGATCGAGCTCATGACCGATCGTCGGCCCTGGGGATTCATCGTCGGTGAGCGAGCGGCAGCCGACATGCCCGCCAAGGCTCGCGGGTTGGTCGTGGCGACGGTCTACACGCTCGATCAGCACCGACCCGATTACTTCTACTTCTCCGCCTTCTTCGTTCAGTCCGTCGCGCCTCGAATCGTCGCCAGCGGTGCGCGCCTGCTGGCGGTGTTCACGTCCGAAGATTGGGGATTCGTCCAATGGACCGGGCAACGGTACGCGAGCGCGATTCCCGGGCGACCGATCAACCCGCAGCGGATGTCCTTCGTATCGTTCACGTGGTTCGCCGACAGCGCGTCGTATCGGCGACACCTGAAGGCACTCGAGGCCGACGAGTTCTGGCGCTACTCGGTGATGCCGGACCTAACGCGATTCCTTGCCGAGCGACCAGCAACCTGGCGGCTCGTACCTGTCGACCGCTCGCGCGAGCTTCGGGACTGGCGAGAGACGCCGCAGTAACGGCCGGCCTAACGGCTCACCATGTGATATCATGCGATCCTAATTCACACGCGCCCCAGACCTTTGTTCAGACGGAGCAGAACATAGCGAAGCAGTAACCTGAAGTTCGTTAGGCTGATCAACGATAAGACATCCGTTGCATCAGCAGTTTCCGTTGAATCCGTTTCCCCGCTTTTGGATGTCTGCGGCATCGCGATGAATGAGGGGCGGATGAGCACATCCGCCCCTCATTCAATCTCAGGTAGCGTCGGATGACCTCATCCGACCCCCACACGAGTGCTCACTCGCCGCAGTTCACGACGCGGGTGAAGGCGTCCCGGCCGATCGTTCCGGCGCTGATCTTGTCATCCTGGCTCGCCTGCAGCACGCCAGCACCGTCGAACAACTGCTGTATCTTGTGCCCGCGCGCCACCACGCCCGCTGCATTGACCTCGGCCACGTGGTCATCGGTCACCACCCCGTGGAGCGGCGCGCCGATCGGCTGACCGGTGAGCGGATTCACCGGCACCGCGGTCAGGTCCGCCGTCGCGCTGCTCTCGCGATGATACACGCCGCTCGGGCTGACCTGCGCGGTCGCGGTGAAGACAATCGGCCCCTGAACGAACAGGAAGTCGTTGGGCCCACCGCAGAACGGCTTGGGAATGAACTGGTTGAACTGGATCGTGAACTGCTGCTGGACGACATCCGCGACGATGGGCTCCGCCGTACCGACGTTGAATACGGTCGCGCGACCGTTCGTCGGGATATCGGGACCGGCCGTGATGCCGGCGATGGCTTTCAGTTGCGGCGGTATGCCGGCGTACACCGGTGCGCGAATCGTGCGGAACGTCGGAGCGGCGTTGATCTGTCCGGTCAACGTCGGCGCGCTGGCGAGCAGGCCGCTTCGGATCATGTCGATCGTGAGCAGCTGCTCCGGAACCTCCCAGCTGATCACCTCGTGCTCGTTCGTGCCCGGCACGTTCAGGTCCCAGTGCGTGCCGCCGATGGTCACCGCCCCCTCGGCGAAGAGCCGGAGGTGGAACCGCAGGCTCCAATCGCCGCATGCGAGCTGCACTGCACTACCCGTCCAACCTTCGGCGTCACCATAGCCCGTCTGCTCATCGCCGATCGCGTCCTTCCAGGTGCAGTTGAACGGCGGGACGTTCGGCAGGCCGAACGCGCTGCGATTCCCGTCGAGGCGTCGCAGCGCAGCACGGATTTGCAGCGGGCTCGCCTGGCCGGTGAAGATCGCGTTGATCGGATCTTTCGGAGCTCCCGTGAAGTCGTCGCCGGTGTACGGCCAGAACGTCAACGCGCCGACCGTGACGAGACCGGCGGGGGCGGCGGGGTCGTTCGGATCCTGAGCGGCGGCGGCTCGTGCTTGACCTACGGCGGCGCTCGGAACGGCGGTCGGAGGCGCGTCGGAGCATGCAGCAATGATTGCGGCAGCAGCGATCATGGCCCCGGCGCGCGCGGTGCTGGGGGAAAGTCGTGCAAACACGGTGCACCTCCTGTCCTGTGGATGTGGGAGAGCTGCCTTGTCGCTCCGTTGCAGCGGCCTGCCTGCTGAGCGCATCCGAGGATAGGAGGGAAGGTGCCAGGGGGCTGTACGTCACGTGACGTAGGCGACTGGGCAAAGGGTCCTATTGGAAGCCGGTCGCGAGTCACTGACCGCGCATGTAGGCGCACCCCGCGTTTTGCGCGCGCATGAGCGCGAATACGCCCGACGGCATCACGGTCGTGCCGGGAACGAGGTTCGCGAACACCTCCGTCTTCACTTCAGCGACGTCGCGCTTCGTGCGCTCCGCCAGACCTCGCACCCAGTTGTTCAGCGCGACGTTGCACACCAACAGGATGACGCCACGCTTCTGCAGCGACTCGAGCTTGTTGGCCGCGCTCTGGGCTGACGCGCCAGGGCGTGGGCGGTAGAATGGATTCCGTCGGTACGGCGCGCCGTCGCCATCGTTCATCTTCGTGTCTTCGCCGAGCGGGAACTTCTCCCAGATGGCGTCGCCTAACACGAGCGGAGTGCCGGCGCGGCGCGCCACGATGACGATGCGGACCTGATCGTCCGACGTGCCATGCACCTCATGAAACGTGTCGATCAGTCCACCCGCGAGATCGGCGGCGTAGCCCTCCTCCAGCGTATTGGCGTCGATGACGGCACGATAGGTCGCCGACTTGAGCCGCTCGAGCCATGCCATGTCCCATGGTTCCCCAGAAGCCCGCGGCTCCAGCGTCGCCGCGGCGTTCAACGGCAGTACACCGGTGCCGAGCATGGCGACGGACGCGACTCCGACGGACTCGAGGAAATGGCGGCGATCCGGTCGATGAGCCATGAGATCGGTCCTCGATGCGAGGATGGGTTCAGTCGCCAAGCGACATGCCCTCAACAGGTTGATGCGGTGAGAGGCGGGTGACGGGTCTCCGCTAGTCTGTCCCGCGAATTCGTGATCCACCACCCTCCACAACCTCTCGAAGCACAACAATGACGCACACATCACTCCACGCGCCCCGGCCGACATGGCGTGCACGCGTGCACACCGCCTTTGCGATCATGGTGGTAGCAACTCTCGCAGCCGGCGCCACCGGCTGCAGCAGCAACAATGACCCGAGTACCGGTCCCACAAACCTGAACCCCGCCGGAGAATACGACCTCCAGACAATCCAGACGAAATCGCTTCCGGCAAAGGTCTACGACGGCCCCATCGGGGATCCGGAGGACGACGACTACCTCGAGTCATACGTGGTCACGGTCACTGGCGGCGGGATGACCCTCGAAGACAATGGCTACTATCACATCCTGATCGCCTACACGGGGGTCATGGACGGCGAGCCTTACTCGCTCTTTTACCTGGAAACCGGCACGTACGAAACCAACGGGAGTCGCATTGTCCTCACGAACGATTACGGTGAGGAGGCGGAGGGTACTGTTCGGGACAACGAGGTCACGGTCCGAATGGGCATCGCAGGAACGGCGACCATGCCGTACGTGTTCCGCCGCTGAAAGAATTCCGGGTCTGGTGAGACTAGGGAGCAACAGACTTTCGCTTCGGGTCTCGCCTCTCGCCGGTGATCCATGGACACGTTCTGGCTCGATCTCCGCTACGCCGCGCGCGCATTGCGCCGAGCGCCATACGTCGTCGTCGCCGCCGCCCTCTCGATCGGACTCGGCATCGGCGCCGCAACGGCCGTCTTCAGCTGGATGGACGCGGCCGTCCTTCACCCGTTCCCCGCGGCCGCCGACCAGGACCGTCTCGTCGGCATAGAAGTCGGACCGCCCAACGGCGGGATGGGCGCGTGGTCGTATCGGACCTTCAAGGAGCTGCGCGACGCCACACACTCGTTCACCGGCATGGCGGCCTGGCGAATGGTGCGCGTTGCGACGCGCGAGCCGGGAGAGGTTGGGTCCGCCCCACTGCTCGCCACAACGGTGTCCGGCGACTACTTCAACGTGTTAGGCGTGAGGGCGATCATCGGTCGCGCCATCACGAACGACGATGTCGACGCCGCCACACCGGTTGCCGTGGTCGGCGCGCAGTACTGGATGGAGCGCTGGCATGGCGATCCGTCGGTGATCGGCAAGACGCTTCTGCTCAACGGCCAGCCGGTGACCATCGTCGGCATCGCGCCACCGCGCTTCTCGGGCGTTTACACGGGCGTCGTACCGCACCTCTACGTGCCGCTCACGCTGCAGCCGCGCTTGAGCGGCGTGAACACGCTCGACGATCGGAAACTCCGCTCGTGGCTCATCTTCGCTCGACTTGCGCCCGGCGTGTCCATCGCGGTGGCACGCGACGACGCCGACGCGGCAGCAAAGCGGATCACCGCCTCGTACGGCGATCGTCCCGCACCAGGCGCTGTCATGACGCCTCTCCGCCTCGAATTCCTCGGCGCGACGCTGTCGCCGCTGTTCGCCGCGATGCTCGCCGTATCCGGGTTGCTCATCGTGCTGGCGGCGGCGAATGTCGCGAGCCTGCTGCTCGTTCGAGGCGATGCCCGCCGTCGCGAAGTCGCACTGCGCCGGGCCATCGGGGCATCAGCGTCGCGCGTGGTTCGCCTAACGTTGCTCGAGTCCGGCCTGCTCGCGCTGGCGGGAAGCGCCATCGGTGTCACCACAGCCTACCTCGCTCGCGGGCTGCTCTATTCGTTCATCCCGCGTGGCACCTTCCCGGTCTCGTTGGACATTCCCTTGAGCTGGCGGGTGCTGCTCGCCACGCTCGGCGCTGCGGTCGCAGTCACGGTGGTGTGCGGCGTCGCGCCCGCGCTCGCGGCAATGCGGATCGGGGCAACCGGAGCGCTGAGAGAGGGCGGCCGCGGCCTGACCGGCGGACACGCGCGAATTCGCTCCGCCATCGTGGCCGGGCAGATGGCGCTATCCGTGGTCGCTCTCGTGCTGGCGGGAATGTTCGTTCGCGGACTTCAGTCGGCTTCTCGAGTCGACGTCGGGTTCTCCGATCCACAGCACGTCCTGCTCGTCGACACGGACCTCGGCGCCGCGCGACTCACCGACACGGCCGGTGTCTCCGCGCTCAACCTCGTGCTGCGACGGCTCCGTGCGTTGCCGGGCGTTCAAACGGCGACCGTTGCGTCGATGGTCCCGCTGGGCTTTGGCGGCCGCCGCATCGTGGAGGTGAAGGTCGAGGGATATGCACCGTCGCCTAACGACAACATGTCGGCCGAACGGGCGCACGTTGGCCCGGACTACGCGGCCACGATGAAGATCCGCGTGGTTTCCGGGCGCGACATCCATGACGAAGACCGGGCGGGGACGCTTCCCATCGCACTCGTGAACGAGGCGTTCGTCAGGCAATTCTTCCCGAGCGCGGATCCGATCGGCCAGCGCGTCGATGCGGGACGAGGCTGGGCAACCATTGTAGGTGTGCTCCACGACGGCAAATACGATCGGCTCGACGAACCGGCTCACCCCGTCGTTTACGTCCCGACCGCGCAGTGGTTCCTACCGGCGATGACCATCCATCTACGCACGATACTCGACCCGCGCTCGCTCGCCGAGCCCGTGCGTCGTGTGCTGTCGTCGGTGAACCCGGATCTCCCCGCGGTTCAGGCCCGCACGCTTGCCGAACACATCTCGGCCTCGACGTTCCTGCCGCGGACCGGCGCCATGGTGGTCGGCGCGTTCGCGGCGCTGGCGCTCGTGCTTTCGGCCGTGGGACTGTACGGCGTGCTCGCGTATTCCGTGGCGTTGCGGGCTCGCGAGATCGCCTTGAGACTCGCGCTCGGTGCCGGCAAGACGGTGGTCGCGTGGAGCGTTGCCCGGCGCGGGCTCGCCATCGCCGGCGTGGGGATCACGGTGGGTGGCGCACTCGCTATCGGTGTCTCGGGGCTCGTCCGCGCGAAGATTGATGCGGTGGCGTCACGCGACCCGATGATCGGCGTGGGTGTCGCGGTCGTGTTGTTCGTCGTGACGGCGATCGCGTCGTGGGCGCCGGCGAGAAACGCCGTTCGGGTCGACCCGGCCAGGGCATTGCGATCGGAGTGACGCGCGATCGATTCAGCGGCGAATGAGCAATCTCGCATTCGACCGCATCGTGCGGATGTACGGGGAAGCACTGTCGCGCTTCGCGTGGGGATACGTCGATGGCGCGGCGGACCACGACGATCTCATGCAGGATATCCTCGTGGCTATCTGGCAGGCCCTTCCGCGATTTCGGGGTGATTCGTCGGAGCGAACGTTCGTCTTCCGCATCGCGCACAACCGCGGATGTTCGTTCGTCACGCGTCGGCGTCATGACGAGCCGTTGACCGACACCACACCGATTGCGGACCCGCACCCAGGGGCTGACGAGACACTCGACGAGGCGGGTCGTCGCGAACGGCTCGCCCGTGCCGTGAGGATGCTTCCCGAAGCGCAACGTCAGGCGGTGTTGCTGCGCCTCGAAGGGTTCTCGCTCGGTGAGATCGCCGCGCTGCAGGCGACGTCGGAAGCTAACGTCTCGGTACGATTGACTCGCGGGCGCGACCGCCTGCGCGAGCTGCTCGGGGGGAGCGGAAGCGACGCATGATGACACGCGGCGAATGGGTGGAGTGGGAACGGCTCTGGCAGTCGGATCGAGCGTCCGGGGAGCACATCGAGGCGCTGATTGAGCGGACCCGGCGCGCGCGGCGGAGCCTGCGGCTCCTGCGTCTGCTTTCGACGGTCATCGCGGTAGTCGCGCTCGCGATCGTGGCAGCCGCGCTGCGGCATGCCGGCAACCCGTTCGAGGTGACGTTAGGCGTCGTGGTCGGAATCGGTATCGTCGCGGTCTGGATGATGGACGCGGCGAATCAGCGGCATGCGACTGCCAACGTCGAAGCGCCGGCCGATGAATACGTCGCGATGCGGCGCGTGTTATGTGTCCGCCAGGTGCGCTTCGCGGAGTTGGGGTGGATCGTCACGGCGCTCGATCTCGCCTTTCTCATCCCGTGGTGGATCGGCGGGTTCAAGGTCCACGGTGGAGGTTTTCACGCGATGCAGCTGCTCACCATGTGGGGGCCGCTGACGCTCATGGGCGCGTTCGTATGGTGGACGATCCGGTTGCGACGACGGGCGCGTGCGGAGCTCGCGCGCCTGGTGCGTTCGCGGTGAATTGGGAATAGCGGTACATTCGCTGGTACAACAGCGCAGCTCCCATCGCCGCGCGACGTGGCGCGCAAACTCTCTCGCACGGAGGTGAGTATGCGTCACGACTCGCTGTACCGGCTGGGCGGTAACGCCGCCCTCCTCGGCGGTATCCTCGGCGCCGTCGCCATCTCGCTCCACGCGCCGCAGCCCATGGACCTCGCCACCTACTCGGCCCTGGCGATGGGTCCCTGGATGGCCGCACACTGGCTCTTCGTCATCGCTATCGTCGTCGTCGCGGGTGGCCTGGCCGCCTTCACGCGTCACTTCGCGCACACGGACGGTGAAGGCTGGTCCGTGCTCGGATTCGGAGCCGTCGTCGTGAGCAGCGCGCTGTTCGTCGCAATCGTCGCACCTGAGATCGTCGCATTCGACGCGTTCCGCACCATGAACGCCGATGCCAGCAATGGCGGCGCCGCGCAGCACGCCGCAGCGCACGCGTACCTCGCGGTCAATCTCAACCTCATGAGCCTCGTGCACGTGGCGGGTCCGATATTCTTTGTCTCGCTCTCGGCCTTCGGACTCGCGATGCTCCGCGATGCCGCCTGGCCGCGGTGGCTCGGACCGGCGGGTGTCGTGATCGGGCTCGCAATGGTCGTGATCAACTTTACGGTGGAGAACTTCACGATCTTCAAGATCGCGTTCGCGATTGGCTTCTTATGGCTGGCGACCGCGGGCTTCCTCTTCGCGCGGCTCGCCGGGATGAAGGCCGGCGAGCAACCCGGAGTCGCCGCACCGCCGGACGCCTACAAGCCCAGCGCTGGCGTTCCCGTTCGTTAGGCGATGGCGCAACAAAGCGAGCCCGCGTCGCCTACCTACGACACGGGCTCGCCAACTCGCTCGTCAGACTCGACGCGCACCTCCATTGCTCCACGCCTGAGCCGCTGCCCCTCGGACTGCGTGAAGTGACTCGAAGACACCGGCGGCGAGTGCCGCGACGTTAGGTGGCACCGGGACGAGATCGGGAACGACCACCACCGGCATCCCGGCTGCAAGCGCCGCCTGCGTACCCGTCGGGGAGTCTTCCAGCGCCAGGCTTGCCTCCGGCGCAACGCCAAGCCGAGTGGCGGCCTCGAGATAGAGGTCGGGGTGCGGTTTTCCGCGCGCCACATCCGCGCGCGTGACCACCACGGAGAAGCGAGTGACGAGGTCCCCGAGGCGCTCGCGCACGAGCGTGCGAGCGCTCGATGTCGCGAGGCCCAGCGGAATGCCGAGATCGCGAACGAACTCGATCCACTCCCGCGCGCCCGGGCGGAGCGGCACGCCTTCGCGTTTCACGATAACGCTCATGCGACGATGACACGCGGCGTGGAACCCACTCACGTCGAATGCCGCGCCGTAGTAGAGACCGAGAAGGCGATCGCATTCCTCCGCCGGGTGTCCGACGAACGACGCGAATCGTTCGTCGGACATCTCGACGCCGTGGTCGCCAGCGGCAGCCTGCCACACGCGACGTTCGAGCCGCTCGCTGTCGACGAGCAGGCCGTCCATGTCGCATACGACGGCGGCGGGGCGATGTCCTATCATGGAGTCGACTCCTTGGTGACGCTGCGA
>DATCGG010000173.1:0-8951 GCA_036509075.1 Gemmatimonadaceae bacterium | reverse complement strand
CACGCCCGTGGGCGGGCTGCCGCCCCTGCCGCCGGTCTCCGACTCCCTGGCTCGTAAATCCGGTGTGTCGCTGCTCGGCCGCCTCGGACACACGTCGAGAGATGGCGGCGCCCTCTCGCTCACGACCTACGCGTTCGGGGTCGAAGTGCCGCATGGTCGCATGCGATTCGGAGCGACGTTAGGCTACCTCACGGCGAGCTGCGGCGCTGACTGGCAGGGTGACGACGAGTGCGCCGGCGACATCATGATCGGCGGCAGCGTGCGAAGCATGATCACCAACCGGTCGCTTGGCGGTGATGATGCACCGGCTCACGGCAAGAAGTCGTCGTCGTCCGGCAGCGACGGCCGGCTCATCGTCGGGTTCGATGCGAACGTTGGCTATTCGCCACGTCAGGGCGAGACCGCGATCGCGGCCGCGGCGAGCCTGCCGACCGGGCTCGCGCTGCAAAGTGGCTCCGTGCGGATCATGCCGTTCCTGACGCCCGGGCTTGCGTACGGTCGTCTCAACAACATTGCCTACGCAGACGTGGACGAGGAGCCGACGTCGCACGGTGCGATCACGTTCATGCTCGGTGGCGGCGTTGGACTGCAATTCGGAACTTCCGGCGTGGGCGCGAACCTCGGCTTCCAGCGAGTGATGAAGAGCCAGGGCGGTGCGACGCAGCTCGGTATTGGTATGACGTGGAATGGAGTGACGCGATGACGGAGAGTCTGTAGTCGTTAGTCGGTAGTCTTTAGCTAATGACTACCGACTAACGGCTAACGACTATCGAGTCGCGCTGCCTTTGTCATCAGATAATCGCGCTCTGGAATGCTCGCCGTTCTTTCCGCGGCGCGCCGGTAGCAGACAATGGCCTTCTCGCGATCGCCCGCCCGCTCCAGGAGATGCGCGCGCACGGCGTCGATCCGATGGTGCTCCGCAACTCGGGTGTCGCCCTCGATTTCCGCCAGCATCTCGAGCCCCGTCTCGGGGCCGTGCACCATCGCCGCGGCAATCGCGTAGCTCAGCTTCACCATCGGGTTGTCCGACAGCTCGCGAAGCACACCATACAACGCGAGAATCTGTGGCCAATCGGTGTCCTCCACGCGAGTGGCCTCGTCGTGCACCGCCGCGATGGCTGCCTGGAGCTGATACGCACCTACCTCGCCGCGCGGCAAGGCGCTCGAGATGAGTGCCACGCCTTCGGCGATCAGGCTGCTGTCCCAGCGCGTGCGATCCTGCTCATCGAGCGGGATCAGCTCACCGTGAGGCCCGGTCCGCGCCGCGCGGCGCGCGTCGGTGAGCAGCATGAGCGCCAGGAGCCCGGTCACCTCGTTGTCTGCCGGAAGCATCGCGTGGAGGAGTCGCGTCAGGCGGATCGCTTCGTTCGACAGGTCGGTTCGGTGCAGGGCTGGGCCCGCGCTGGTGGTGTACCCTTCGTTGAAGATCAGGTACAGCACCTGAAGCACCGCGGCAAGTCGGGCCGCGCGCTCGGACTCGTTAGGTAAGTGGAATGTGATCTTCGACGCCTTGATGGTCTGTTTCGCGCGACTGATGCGCTGTGCCATCGTCGCCTCGGGGACGAGGAACGCGCTCGCGATCTCCGCCGTCGTGAGGCCACCGACGGCGCGGAGCGTCAGCGCGATGGCCGTGGCCGGCGTCAACGACGGATGACAGCACATGAACAGCAGCGTCAGCGTATCGTCCTCCTCGGTGCCGATCTCACCGAAGACCGTGGGGACCACCGTCTCGATCGCGGAGCGCTCGACGGCCACGGTGTCCTCGCGACGTCGCCGCGCGATGTCGCGTCGCACCTCGTCGGTGAGCCGCCTAACGGCAACCTGATAGAGCCACCCTCGTGGATTCGACGGGACGCCGTCATTCGGCCACTGGGTCGCCGCGGCGATGAGCGCTTCCTGTACGGCGTCTTCCGCCGCGGCGAAGTCTTCGTGGCGCCGTGCGACCGCGCCAAGCACCTGAGGCGCGAGGTCGCGCAGCAGGTGCCCGAGCGAGGCGTCTTTCGTGAGCGGTTCGATCACATGTCCGACGGTGCGCTCATGACCTGGCGTACCTCGATCGGGATGATGAGCGGCGCGCCGCCGGGCCCGGGTGCGGAGGACGCCTTCGCGGCTATTTCGTAGGCCCGCTGTGGCTTGTCGACATCCACGATCCAGTAGCCGGCGAGGAATTCCTTCGATTCGGGGAAGGGGCCGTCAGTGACCGCCGGGACGCCGTTCTTGCCCGCGCGGACGATCTTCGCCTCGCCGGGTGCCGCGAGGCCTTCGGCGCCCACGAGCTCACCGGATTCGGAAAGCTCCTTGTTGAGCGCGAACATGAATCCAATGTGAGCCTTGAGGTCGTCCGGCGACCATGCGTTGACCGCGTAGTCTCCGGTCCCGCGTGGCGCGTTCATCATGAGCATGTAGCGCATGGTTGTCTCCTTTGGTTGTGGCGCCCGCGGCAGCGTGCCCGGCGCGTTCGTAGAGAAGTCGGAGCCGGGCGCTGTTTCTCTACATCGCACTGGAACCTACGCACACACCGCATCGGTTCCTACTTGTCTCGTTCGAGCGATGGGCATAGCGTTCCGTCAGCGCCGCAGGGGCGGCCGACGGTCCGCGTAGAGGGTTCAACCCACCCCCGGCTCGTTCTCACAATCGCCTTCTATTCCTCGCCCTACCTGCGGACACCGGGCGTCATGAAAGGGCACCAAGCCCTTTCGAAGGAATGGAGGTGCACATGTCCGACGAGACGCGCTCCGCGTCCGGCGCATTGTCGCTGCCGGACGACCCGAATCTCGACTGGCTTCGCAAGCAGGCGAAGCGGCGGCTCGATGAGCTGCGCGCTGCGAACCCATCCGCCCAACTCTCCGACGCGCAGTTCGACCTTGCCAGGCGGTACGGCTTCACGAGCTGGCGGGCGCTCAAGGCGCACATCGATGCGCTGACCACGGACGGCCAACTGTTCGAGGCGGCACGCAACGGCGACGTAGCGAAGCTCGCCGAGCTCCTCGACGCGAATCCCGACAAGCTGTACGTGCGCGACAAGCCTTACGAGTGGACGCTGCTCCACGCGGCAGCGCATAACGGGCGGCTCGCCGCGGTGAATTTCCTGCTGGATCGCGGGCTCGACGTCAACGCGCGCGAGAAGGGCGACAACACGTATCCCATACACTGGGCCGCCGCCGCGGGCCACGTCGATGTCGTCCGTCGGCTCGCCGACGCCGGTGGTGACGTTGTCGGGAAGGGCGATGACCACGCGCTCGAGGTCATCGGCTGGGCGACCTGTTGGGATGGAGCCAACGACACGGCGCATCGCGCGGTCGTGGACGTGCTCATCGCGCACGGCGCGCGGCATCACATCTTCTCCGCCGTCGCGATGGGACTCGCTGACGAGGTACGCCGGATCGTCAGTGCGGATCCGTCGGCGCTCAGTCACCGACTGAGTCGCAACGAGAACCATCAGACACCGCTTCTGTTCGCGGTGCGAACGAACCGGCCCGAGATGGTCGCGCTGCTCGTGGAGCTCGGCGCCGACCCGCTGGCAACTGATGGTGACGGATATGGCGCGACGATGTACGCGACGTCCTCACACGTCGATCGCGCGGTGCTCGAAGCCGTGAGGAAGCTGACCGCCGCGGAGCTCACGAGCGCCGACCGCGGGAGTCGGCGCGTGCACGGCAACGTCACGGACCTCATCGCGAGCCTGTCGTTAGGCGACCAGGCCGCCGCCGAACGGCTCGTGCGGGACAACGCGGACCTGCTCGCCACTGGCGGGTCGCTTCACCTGCTGGCGAAGCGCGGGGACGTTCGCGCGGTTCGCTGGATGCTCGACCACGGTGCGGACCCGAACGCGCGCTGGGCCCACTGGGACGCGGACGTCACGCCGCTGCACCTGGCGGCGTTGCAGGGTCACGCCGACGTAGTCGAGGCGCTCCTGGCTGCCGGCGCCGACCCGACCATCCGCGACAGCAAGCACGACGGGGATGCGTTAGGCTGGGCAGAGCACGGCGGCCGTGTGGACGTGGTGCGGATGCTACTGGGGACTAGGGACTAGGGACTGGGCAAAGATGGGAACAGGGAACAGGGAACCGAGGCTCCTCCAAAGGCACTGTTCCCGGTTCCCAGGAACGGCCGAGTCCCTAGTCCCCAGTCCCCGTTCGCTTCGGCGCCACGGCTCGATAGGTCGCGACCAGCACGTCCTCGATGACCGGCCAATCCATCTGCTTCACCGTCCCGTCGATCGACACCCACCCGTGCTGGCCGACATACGGCGTCCGATAGAATCCACCGCGTTCCACCAACAGTGCCTGCGTCGTCAGGTCCGACTTGAGCCCGAGCGACGGCACGCCGTCGTTCAGTCCAAGCATTGCCAACGTCTTCTTTCCGACGCGGATCGCGACGTGGCCGAACTTGTCGCGCTCCTCCACCACTCCGCCGAGCGGTTCGTAGATCCGGCGGAGTCGTCGGAGCACGCCCTCTTCAGCGGCGGTGAGCTTTCGATTCGCATCGCCCATGCGGGTCTCTCACTTCGTGGGGGGCGGCGGACCATCCTCGTACATGAGGCGAATTTCGCACTCGCCGCTCCACGCCGGCCAGAGCTTCCGGTGCAGCTCCATGAGCTTCGTCGCCTCCTCGACAGCCGCTTCCTTCGACGGGAGGTCCATGATTGAAAATCCGCCGATCACTTCCTTCGCTTCGGAGAATGGGCCGTCCTTGATCGTCAGCTCCCCCCTGTCGCTTCGCACGATCGCGCCCTTGGAGGTGTGCTGCAACCCGCCCATCGAGACCATTTTGCCGGCCCTGGCCGCTTCGATACCGAGTTCGTCGATGGCGTCATAGAGGGCCTTCGGCGGCGGTCCGGAGGCTCGGAAGTTCTCGTCTCCCTTTACCATCATGAGGTATCGCATTTCCTGTCTCCTTCGTTCGAACGGTTGCGCGGTGTGGGTGGCGACGAAAGGTTGCCATCTCCACGTCGAACGAAGTGCGGAATAATCGACAGCGCTAGTCGGCGCGTTCGGGCTTGGGGCGCGGCACGACAACCTCGCCGAGAGGCATCATGTCGAGGCGGGCACGCAACACTCGCTCGAGCTTTCGGCGTTCGGTTGGGTGCATCTCGGTCGCGTCAAGGCGACTCTGCAGGGCGTCCAACTCTCCGCGGTCCGTTGCCGCGGCTATGGCGTCTGTAAGCTCAAAGTAGATACGTGCGTCCATCGCTTCTGTTAAGGTCGGATCTCCTGCACCGGAGGAGCCGCGAACCGGTTGGCACTGGCGGAATCCCGGTTGCGCACGCCCCAGGGTGAGGCGGCGCGCCGCCGAGGCTCCGGTTCGGGCGTCCTGCGAGTGGTGCGACGTACATGGTTTGCTGCACACTCTCGCAGGACACGTGCCGAAACGGCCGAGATCGGTTTGACGCTTTGTACCCCAACTGTCGGCGGCAGGTCGCCCAGCGGTGGCCGGGACTTACCTCGCCCGCTTCGCTCTCGGCTGCTTCGATTTTGCCTGCTTCGATTTTGCCTGTTTCAATTTTGCCTGCTTCGATTTTGCCAGCTTCGCCCGCTTCGTTTTCGGCCGCTCCGATTTCGTGTGTTTCGGTTTCGCGTGCTTCGCCTTCGACACCCTGGCCGCGTTCTGCGCCACCCGTGCCTGCACGATCTTCTGCACGAGCGAGGCCGGCAACGGACGGTCCGGCTGAAAGCGAATCGTGCCCTTGCTCGTTTCGTACGCCTCGAGCTCGTCCTTGAAGTCGTTCACCATGCCGCCCGGATAGAACGCACAGTGATTCGCTGCCGCGGCGAAATAGACGAGCACCCGACCATCGTGGCGAAAGGCCGGCATCTGATAACTGATGCACTCCTCGGCCATCGGAATGACCTCGAGAATCGTCTGGCGAAGCTGCTCGAGCGCCGCGCGCTTGTCGTCGGTCACGCGGGCGAGGTAGTCGTCGATGTTCGCGGGAGCCGCGGTGTGGGTCTTCGACCTCATGAGCTATCTCCGTTCATCACGGGCGTCGGGGAAGGGTAATCGCCGAGTCGAGGGCGGCGACCGTCACTCCAATATCCGCGTAATCCTCGAGGATGACACCCACGCCGGCAGCGCGAAGTCCGTTCGCCCGAACTCCCCTGCCGATGCCGACAAAGGGCAAACCGAGATCGCGCGCCGCGAACACGTCCCATAACCCATCGCCGATCGAGACAACGCGGTCGAAGCGATCGACTGCATGATGGAGTTCCGCCCGGACGCGTGCCGCGAAAACGATCGATGCGCGCGCCGGACCGTCCTCCGACGTTGCCATCGGCACGCCCTCATACCGGAGCCCAGCGGCCGACATCTTGAGCTCCGATGCGCGTCGCCAGGCGCCGGTGGCGATCGCAACGGCCCACCCGTGTCGTGCGAGCGCCTCGAACAGCCGCGCCGCGCCATTCATGGCCCTGATGACTCCGGTGTCCGTGTCGTGCGCCTCCGCGAGGAGCCTAACGAATCGCGCGCTGGTCGCCTCCAGCTGTGCCGCGCTCGGCGCCGAGCCGTAATGGCGACGATAGGCTTCCACGGCGATCGCCGCGTCCGACACGTGCTCGTAGTGGGTCCAGTCCGTGTCGAGCGATGGCAGCTCGAGCACCTCGCACAGGGCGGCCGAATAGCACGCGTCCTCGACCTCCATATTGTCGAGGAGGGTTCCGTCGACGTCGAAGATCGCAAGCTTTCGCGGCGCGGTGTCGCTCATGGTCCGCGAATATAGCACTGCCGGAGCCTGCCCGACTGTCGGGTAGCCGTCGCGAACGTCTACTTTTCCCGATATGACCGCCGCACCCACTCCTCCA
The DNA here is from genome assembly GCA_036509075.1 of Gemmatimonadaceae bacterium. GTDB lineage: Bacteria > Gemmatimonadota > Gemmatimonadetes > Gemmatimonadales > Gemmatimonadaceae > JAJKIV01. The sequence goes on along the minus strand of DATCGG010000173.1, from coordinate 2,154 downwards.
TCTCCCACGCCCTACGAGCAGCTCGGCGGCGATGCCGGCGTGCGCAAGCTCGTCGATCGCTTCTACGACCTCATCGACTCGTCGCCCGAGGCGGCGACCATTCGCACCCTCCACGCGAGGAGCCTCAAAGCGGCTCGTGAGAAGCTGTACCTCTACCTAACGACGTGGACCGGCGGGCCACCGGTCTACACCGACCGGTACGGCCACCCGCGCCTTCGCATGCGCCACTTCCCGTTTCGCATCGGCGTTCGTGAGCGGGACGAGTGGCTGTGGTGCATGGACAAAGCGCTGGACGAGCACGAGATGCCGGCCGAGATGCGGGAATATCTACGCGAGCGACTGCATCAGCTCGCCGATCACATGAGAAACCAGGACTAGGACCACGTGCGCATTGCCGACATGAACTGGACGCAGGTCGAGGCATACCTCCAGCACGACGACCGCGCCATCCTCCCCCTCGGCAGCACTGAGCAGCATAGTCATCTCCGCCTCACGGTCGATTGCATCCTCCCCGAGCGCGTCGGGGCCGAGGCGGCCGAGCCGTTAGGCGTTCCGGTGTTTCCGGTGGTGGCGTATGGCGTGACGCCGTACTTCCGCGAATTTCCGGGAACGATCTCACTTCGCGTCGAGACGCACCTCAACGTCGTGCGCGATATCCTCGACAGCATGGCGCACAGTGGGTTCCGCCGGATCCTCATCGTCAACGGCCACGGCGGCAATGGCGCCGTGCAGCAGTTCGCGCAGGAATGGGCGGCGGACCACGCGCCGTGCCGCGTGGTGTTCCACAACTGGTGGAACGCGCCGCGCACCTGGGCGAAGGTGCAGAGCATCGATCCAGTCGCGTCGCATGGCTCGTGGATGGAAAATTTCCCGTGGACGCGCCTGCCCGGGGTGAGCATGCCTCAGGTCCAGCGGCCGATGGTCGATCTCGCCAAGGTGCGCGTGCTCGACCCGGTTGCGCTCCGCGAATACCTTGGCGACGGCAACTACGGCGGACTGTATCAGCGGCCTGACGAGGACATGCACGCGATCTGGCAGGTTGCCGTCGACGAGACGCGCGCGCTGTTGACTGGCGGCTGGGGCGACTGACACGAGCAGAACACACCGAGGATGCGAGCACTCATCTGGGGCGCCGGCGCGATTGGCGGGACGTTAGGCGCGTACCTCGCCCGCGCGGGGCACGACATCACGCTCGTCGATGTGGTCGAGGAGCATGTCCGAGCGATCGATCGCTCGGGTCTCCGCATCACTGGCCCGATCGACGAGTTTACGACGCGCGCACCGGCGTTCACGCCGGAGACGCTCGATGGACAGTGGGACAGGGTGATTCTCGCGACGAAGGCGCATCACACGGAGGCGGCGGCCGAGGCGCTCCGCCCGCACGTCAGCGACAATGGCTGCGTCGTGTCGGCGCAAAATGGACTCAACGAGATCGCCATCGCACGTGTCGTCGGCGCCCAACGTACGGTTGGGTCATTCGTGAACTTCGGCGCGGATTACCTCGAGCCCGGCGTGATTCACTACGGTGGCCGCGGTGCCGTCGTGATCGGCGAAATAGACGGGCGGGTGACGGGTCGCGTGGAGTCGATCCGTGATGCGTGGCGTGACTTCGACGAGCGCGCGATCGTGACGCCCAACATCTGGGGTTTCCTGTGGGGCAAGGAAGCGTATGGCGCCATGCTGTTCGCCACCGCGCTCACGAACGAGTCGATCGCCGATGCGCTCGCGAACCCTGCGCATCGCGGTCTGTACATTGGCCTGGCTCGCGAGATCAACGCCGTCGCCCGCGCGCGCGGTGTGACGCCGGAGGCGTTCGACGGCTTCGATCCGTCGGCCTACGACCCTGACGCGCCGGACGGAGCGGCGGAGCGATCGCTGGACGCGCTCGTCGCGCACAACAGACGTTCAGCGAAAACGCACAGCGGAATCTGGCGTGACCTGGCGGTCCGCAAGCGTCCCACGGAGGTCGACGCGCAGCTCGGCATCGTCGTGACGCTGGCGCGGAAAGTTGACGTGCGGACGCCGCTCACCGAGCGGCTCGTTCAGCTCGTGCACGACGTCGAGCATGGCGTCCGACCGCAATCGCTCGATACGCTCGAGCAGCTTTTTGAACCGAAGGGGGTCAGACTCCAAAGGGATCATTCCAACGCCGTA
>DATCGG010000172.1:0-6246 GCA_036509075.1 Gemmatimonadaceae bacterium | reverse complement strand
CTCAGTCAACCCAGGTCTTGCCGTCCGGTACGCGTCACGCGTTCCGTGACTGCCTGGCGGACTACAACCCACTGGGGCAGTTCGGCCACGCGGCAACGAAGCCGTCCCGTTAGGGACTCGTCGACGGAGGGCCTTCTTATGTTCGCTGCCGTCTCACACGGCGGCACCCGATCAGGTCACCACGCGATGCCGTAATCCTCCCCGTGATTGCTCGACCCACCCCACATGGTCCGATGCTTCCAATCAAACAGGATCGCGTTGATCGGCCCCGACGACCGCTCCACAAAATCGAGCGTGTATCCCATCTGCTTGAGCGCCTCACGGGTCGACTCCGGGAGTGAGGACGCGACCGTCATGCGCCCCGGGCGCGACTCGTGCCGACCGAATGAGCTCCGCATCTGATAGCTGTTCACGTTAGGTGCCTCGACCGCCTGCTGGACGGTCATCCCGAACTCCACCACGTTCAGGAAGAACTGTAGGAGATTCTGATCCTGCGAGTCGCCACCCTGCACCGCGAACGCGAGATACGGTGCGCCATCCTTGAGCGCGAGCGTCGGCGTCAGCGTCACGCGCGGACGCTTGCCGGGCTCGATGACGTTGAATGGCCCGTCGCTCGCGTCCGTGACGAAGCTCTGCGCGCGCTGGCTGAGCCCGATCCCCGTGCGTCCCGCAATCACCGCCGGCACCCAGCCACCGCTGGGCGTCACCGACACAACCCACCCTTCCTCGTCCGCCGCCTCGATCGACGTCGTGCCGGCAAAGAAGCTCTCCATGAATACCGAGTCGGCCTCGATAGTCGCCGAATCGGTACGCGGGACGACACGGCGATCCTGACCGCCGCTCGCCGGCTGCGAGTCCGGGAGCACGAAGTCGCTGTTCTTCCAGTTCTCGAGGATCGATGTGAAGGGATTGGTCCCGCCCTGGAACGGATACGGGTCGCCCGGCTTCGCGTTAGGGTCGTTCTTTGTCCAGTCGATCTGCGCGAACCGCGCCTTCGCATAGTCCTTGGACAGCAGTCCCTTCACCGGCTCCTCGGGCGGGAATGCTGGATCGCCATAGTAGAAGTCCCGATCGGCGAACGCGAGGTTCATCGTCTGATAGAGCGCGTGGATGTACTTCGGGGAGTTGTACTCCATGCCCTTCACATCGGTGTTCTCGAGGATGTTGAGCGCCTGGAGCAGCGCCGCGCCCTGCTGCCAGAGCGGAAGCTTGTAGACCTCGATCCCCTTGTACGTCGTGTGGAGTGGCTCCTCGACCTTCACCTTCCAGCTCGCGAGATCCTGCATCGTGAACAGGCCGCCGTCGTCTCGCACACCGCGCACGATCTCCTGTGCGATGTCGCCCTTGTAGAATCGGTCGTAGGCGGCGTAGATCGCCTGCTTTCTCGTCTTGCCCGCGGCCTTCGCGGTCTTCTCCGCCTCGACGAGCTTCCGGAACGTCGCGGCGAGGTCCTTCTGGACGAATACCTCGCCCGGCTCCGGCGCTTCTCGCGTCTGGCCCAGATGCGGAAGGAAGACCGCCGGCGAGTACTTCCACTGCTTGGTCCAGCTCTTCTGCCGTTCGATGGAATTCGCGAGCTGGGCTTCGATCGCGTAGCCGTCGGCCATCTGGATCGCCGGCGCCAACACGTCCGCGACCGACAGCCTGCCCCACTCCGCCAGCATGGTGAGGAGCCCGCCCATCGTGCCGGGCGTGACGGCCGCGAGTGGCCCGTACTCGGGCGGATTCCTGTAACCCTTCGACCTGTAGAACTCCGCGGTCGCTCCGGTTGGCGCGGCGCCTAACGCGTTGAGGCCGATGACCTTCTTCGTCTTCGGATTGTAGATGAGCGCCTGTGTCTCCCCGCCGCAGCCCAGGGTGTCCCACATGGTGCAGCCGGCGGCGAGCATGGCCGCCGCGGCGTCAACGGCGTTACCACCTTTCTGATACATCATCGCGCCGGCGGTGGCCGAGAGCGGCTTGCCGGTGATGGCGAGCCAGTGCTTCGCGTGGAGGGGCGGCTTCTCGGTCTGTGCGTTGCGCGGGTCCACGGGACCGACGGGTTGGCCGGGGCCTTGTCGTCGCTGGGCGGCGAGCGACGAAGCAGCGACGGCTGCGAGGGCGAGCGCGGTGGCGGCAACTCGTGCGAGTCGAGAGTGGGAGCGTCGAGGCATGGGATCGTGGCGTCGGGTTTGTCTCTGAACTGCAGGCCGGAGACCGCAACTTCAAGGGTCAGCGGTCTTGAAGCGCGGTTGGGACCGCCATTTGCCGTAACTAACGCTGCGACGCCCGGGCGTGGGAAGCAGCGCCTATCCCGACCAGCAACGAAAGGAGCGTGATCGTGCGAAGCACATTGGACTTCCGCAGGCCTCTCCTGATCGGGGGAGCTTGCGCAGTGCTGGCCGCGGGCGGTTGCAAGAACGAGGAAGCAAAACCGGCCGAAAATCCCACCGGCGCCGTCTTTGCCGACTTCGCCAAGCGGGTAGACGCCTACATGAAGCTGCGGAAAACGCTGGTCGATTCCGTAGGTGAGCTCGATCCGACAAAGAGCCAGGCCGAGATCACGACGCGCGCGACGAAGCTGGCGAGCAGCATCATCGCGGCACGCGCGCAGGCAAAGCCCGGTGACATCTTCACTCCAGAGTTTTCGGCGCTCGTCGCTACCCTGATCAAGCAGGAGTACAGCCGGCGGCCCGACTCGGTACAGGAGACGCGAGAGGACCAACAGGACGAACTCCCCGACTTCGTCCCGAAGGTGAACACGCTATATCCAACCACCTATCCGCTCGCGACGTTCCCCGCGACGCTCCTGCCGCTGCTGCCGCCCCTGCCCGAGCAACTCGAGTATCGTGTGGTGCAGAACTATCTCGTGCTCCGCGACATCGAGGCGAACGTCATCCTCGACGTCATGCCTAACGCTGTCCCGAGCTGAGGCCGCGAGCATGCGATCACGGTTCGGAGCGGCGATCATCGCTGTTGCCCTCGCTGCGGCGCCGCTCGGCGCCCAGGTTTACTTGCCCATGAAATCCGGCTCGGTGCGCTTTCTCGTCCTGGGCGATGCCGGAACGGGCGGCCGCGAGCAGTACGAGGTCGCGAATCAGATGGTCCGGTACGGCAAGACCTTTCCGTTCACGTTCGCGATCATGCTGGGCGACAACATCTACGGGTCCGAACGCCCGCAGGACTTCGACCGGAAGTTCACGCGACCGTACAAAACGCTGCTCGACAAGGGCATCGAGTTCGACGCCGCGCTCGGAAATCACGACGACCCGAATCAGCGGTTCTACAAACCCTTCAACCTCGGCGGGAACCGGTATCGCACGTTCAAGAAGGGGAACGTTCGCTTCTTCGTCATCGACAGCAACTACCTCGACCCCGAGCAGCTCAAGTGGCTGGACAAGGAGCTGGCAGCGTCAGGGTCGGACTGGAAGATCGCGTACTTCCACCATCCACTGTATACGACGGCGCGGCGCGGGCCGGAGGTGGAGGTGCGCGCGGTGCTCGAGCCCCTATTCGTCAAGTACGGCGTGGACGTTGTGTTCTCGGGTCACGAGCACATCTACGAGCGGTACAAGCCGCAGAAGGGGATCTACTACTTCACCGTCGGCGGCGCGGCGAAGCTGCGCAGGGGCGATACGCATCCGAGCCCCTTGCTCTCGGCGCGCTTCGACAGGGATCGCTCGTTCCTGCTCGCGGAGATCGCAGGCGATTCTCTATACTTTCAGACGGTGAGCCGCATCGGCGCAGTCGTGGACAAGGGTGTGCTCGCCCGGCGGGGGGTGCGCCCATGATGGTTTCACTCAGCGGCTGGCTCGTCACCGCTCTCACGGTCGCTTTTGCGGCGGAGTCCGCCGGGCCGAGTCAGCAGGCGCCGGACCTCGTCCTGCTTGGCGGCAAGGTCTTCACGAGTGACACCGCGCGCCCATGGACCGAGGCCGTCGCCATTCGAGGCGAGCGCATCGTTGCCGTAGGGACGACGGCAGACCTTCGTCGGCTCGCCGGCGCGAGCACTCGTGTCATCGATGTCGGCGGCCGCGTGGTCGTTCCGGGTTTCAACGACGCACACGACCACGTCCTGGCTGGCAGCCCGGGGACCAACGTATCGATGGGCGGCCCGGAGATCGATGCCGCCGGGGACCAGGTGCTCGACTCCGTGCGCGCCATGACCGGCCGCGTGGCGCGCGGGACGTGGATTCGAGTGGAGATCTGGGCGAAGGCATTCGCCGATACCACGCTGCGTCGGCAAACACTCGACCGCGAGGCGCCCGATCATCCGGTCGCGATCTACACCGGGTGGGGACACGGCATGATCCTGAACACGGCGACGATGCGCGCGCTCGGGATTCGTGAAAGCGAACCGGATCCGTTCGGCGGATGGTACGAGCGTGACCGCCAGGGTCGCCTAACGGGGCGACTGTACGAGTACGCGGGGTGGAGCGCTCGTCGTCGGCACCGCGCGCTCGTTCCTGAGTCGACGATGGTCGAGGCCCTGCGCCGCTTCGCGCGGAGCGAGCTGCAGCTCGGCATCACGACCGTACACGACATGGGGCTCAACTACGCTCCCGCGACGCAGGTGCGCGTGCTTCGAGCAGCGCAGCTGCCGATTCGCGTGCACATCTACAAGCATTCCATCCCGACGCCATCGAGCCTGAACATCGCCGAGTGGGACACTGTTCCCGAGAGACCGGCCCCGCTCGTGGAAGTAAGCGGACGAAAGTGGATTCTCGACGGCGCGCCACCCGATGTCGATGGGCTCATGTTCACGCGCGGGCCGCAGGCCGGTCGGCCAGGATGGCACGGGCGCTTTGATTTCCCTATCGACAGCGTGCGTCGCATGCTCGTCGATGCAGTCCAGCGGCGCGAGCAGCTCGCGCTCCACGCGCTGGGCGACAGTGCTGTGGCAATCGTCGTTAGGCTCATGGAGACCGTCGCGCCCGATTCGGTGTGGCGACCGCTGCGCATTCGCATCGAGCACGGCGGAATCCTTGGCACGCCCGATCTGTGGGCCCGGGCGACTGCCAAGGGCATGATAATCGTCGGCAACCTGCCGTTCATCCCGGATGCGCGAACGCTGCCGAAGGCATTTCTCGATTCGCTCGCCGGTGATTTTCGTCCCGAGGTGGTGTCGCTCTTCCCGTTAGGACTCGGATCGGACGGAGTCGCGCGAAGTCCGTTCGCCGGGCTGGCGAACGCGCTTCGTTTTCCGTACGACCCGCGTCCGTCGCGCGAATACCTCGTTCGAGCGTACACGTGGGGCTCAGCCTACGCCGAGCTCGCGGAGACGCAGAAGGGGTCGCTCGCGCCTGGGATGCTCGCGGACATCGCGGTGCTGTCGCAGGACATCTTCACGGTTCCCGTGGAGGTGCTGTCCCGCACGGAAAGCGTGTTGACTCTCGTTGGGGGTCGTGTCGCGTGGGACGCGGGTGTGCTGCGCTGATGAGACGGCGCTCGCACCTCGTCATCGTAGATTGGCATCGTCCATTCCCTCAGTCGTAGAGTCGCGCCGTGCCTGCCAACGAGAAAGCGCCGTCGAAGAAGCCTGCCCCATCGACCAAACCACTTTGGCAGAAGCTCTTCATCAAGGGCGGCACTGTTCTGCTCGTGAATGCGCCTGCGAGCTACGCGACGGTGCTCGACGGAAGCCCGGCGAAAGTGACCACGCGCGTCGGCGGCAACGGCGGACGCGGTGCTCCTGTTCGCAACCGACGAAGCCCAGTTCAAGGCGGCCGTGCCGACAACGATGAAGAGCATGGGGCCGTCCACGAGCGTGTGGATCGCCTATCGGAAAGGCGACAACGAGTTCCACCGAAACAGCTCGGCGCCCTCGCGAAGTCGTTCGGGCTTCAGCCCGTCTCGCTCGTGGCGATCGACGACACCTGGTCGGCGCTGCGGGTCAAACGGACCTAACGCCGGTCGAGGTCACTCCCGAAGCGTATTGGCTCAGCTGACGATCCACCGTGCGAGCTCGTGCCAAACGGCAGTCTGCCCGACGGCAAATCGAAGCGGGCCCGAAACCAGCACCGCCAACCCACCGAACACGCTGATCGGGTGAGGCCGCCGCCGCGTAAGCAGGTCGCCCACGACCGGTGCGACGAGAAACAGCAACAACATGCCCGTCACGCCTGGTGCTGGATGCCTAACGACCCAGGGCCACCGGCTGATCGCCGGCGGCAGCAATGTCGTCATTGCGAGCAGCATGAGCCGTCGATGTGTTTCCGCTCGGCGGCGGAACCAAATCGCACTCCCGAAGAACGCGGCAAACAGCAG
>DATCGG010000171.1:0-20005 GCA_036509075.1 Gemmatimonadaceae bacterium | reverse complement strand
CGAGTACGCCCACGCGCGCTCCACATGGGCGATCGCGGCGAGCGCGCCACCATCGTTATGCGCCAGCAGCACCTGCGGCAGCTTGGACAGAAACGGCCGAGCGGCGATGCGCTTGGGCTCCTTGTTGAGCCGGTCGTAGTTGTCGAGCTCCGGCATGCCGCCGCCGTAGCACGCGAACATGAAGTGAATGAGCCCGTGCACTTTCGCGTCGGTCGGCACGTCCGACGCCGAAAACCAGTGGTCCGCGGTGATCGCACCGCTCCGATCCCAGTCCTGGCAAACCAGCGCTCCCTGCTTCTCGGTCTGGCGGGCGTCGCCCATGTCGAAGGCCATCCCGTGGCCACCGCTGAACAACACCGCCGGGGCGCCGCCGGGGATGTCGCCCCGAAGGATGCGCGCGAGGCCGTTTTTCGTCGCGTCGTCCGCGAGGAATGGCTGAAGCTTGAACTTCTGCCGCTGACCGACGGGCACGGGCTTGAGTCCCGATCCATCGCGCATTGGCTCGGCGACCTGTCGATTGAACAGCTGCGTCGCCGCGTCGAATTCGTGTTCGGGGGCGAAGATCGCCATCTGCCGTACGGTGGATACCGCCGCGGCCTTCTCGTACTGAACGACGCTCTCCGCATAACGCCGGAACTCGTCAGGCGTATCGAACCACAGCCGTCCCACCGCCCAGTACAGGTCGAGAACGTACTGGAACTCGAACGGGATCACATCCGGCGGCGCGACGATGAGCAGGTAGAACGGCACGCCCTGGTTCGGGTCGACGACGTCGAGCCGACTGCCGCGTCGCTTGAGCCAGTCGAACGCGGTTTCGCCCGGCCGGTAGCCGTCCTGGTCGTAGATGACGAACGGGTTCGCGCCCATCTCCTTGCGGTGATCGATGAGCGGTTTGAGCGCGTCCTTGATCTTCGGGTCGACGTTAGGTGCAAAGATCACGCCCCAACCGACGTCCGCGAGGTTGTTGCCGTCGAGCCCTTCGCCAACGGCGAAGGCCTGCTGTCCCGCTCCCTCCGCTCGTGCAGCCTGCGCAGTCTTCTCCGGACCCGGTGGTTTTGCCTCACCCACCTCGGCCTTGATCGCATCATCCGAGAGGTCGTTGAGGGGCTTGCCGCTGGTCGCGGAGACGCCAAGCGCGTGAAGCGCGTCCGAATCGTCAGGCATGTTGACTCCTCAGGCGGAGGCAAGCGCCGCCGACCAGATCGCGTGCGCAACCTCGGGCCCAGCGATGTCGCTATGGGCGCCGCTCGGGCCTTCCTTCTTGGCGATGAACTGCGACGACTCGAGGTTGTAGACCTTTCCCTTCTCCAGGCTGTAGGAGCCGTCAGCCGCGAGCATTTTCAGATCGTTAGCGATGCCGTTGGCGACTCCCTGGATGCCGAAGGCGCCGATGGCGCCGAACTCGGGCAGCTTGGTCGGGTCGAAGGACGCGGAGCCTTTGACCTGTGAGGCCAGCGGATAGAACACGCCCACGGCCGAGTCGTACCTGGACCGGGTGACGATCATGGGGCCACTGACCTTGCGGTCCCCGAGAATGGGATTGAAGTAGCCGGCGCCGCCCCCACCGAACGGGATGGCGTTCGCGTAACACCAGAGCGACACGGCACCCTGCACGAGCGCAACGGAGTCCACGGCACGCGGAAGCGGTCCCCTCGCGTTAGGCCCGCCGAGCATCCCGGAGACGACGATGGTGCCGAAGCTATGTCCCATGAGGTGGACACGGGCGGACGACGTGTTCTGAAGCGCCTTGAGGAAGGAGTGCATTCCGCCTTCGCCGACCGAGCGCCCTCGCTTTTTCATGGTCCAGTAGGAGAGCCCACGGAGCGGTTCGAGCAGGCTGCCGAGGTTGATGCCGCCGAACGCCGCGCCTGCTTCATTCCCGGCTTCGAACGCCGCCTCGGGGTCGAAGGCCTCGCGGTCCGCGTCAGGCGGGCCGGCGACGCCCGCGCTCCCGAGACCTAACGCCTGGTTCAGGTCGAGGTATGCCTGGCGAACCTGCGGAGACAGCTCCTCCGGCGCGATGTCGGTGCGCGCCGCGTTGATGATGACCTCGAGCGGTCGGCGGATCTCGGGACGATCACCGAGTCGGTCGAGGTACGACCGCAGCAGTGCGTCGGGCGAGACGGCAATCTCCGGGGCGCCGAACGCACCACTCCCGAGCTCTTCGTCGCCCCACGGCTGGCTGGGCCAGTGAAGCCCGATGAACAGCGGCGTGAAGTTGGGAAACACGGTCGACGCGCTCTGACGCTCGGGCGCTCGCGCAAACGCACCGATCCAGCGGTTGTATTGGTCGCGCGCAGCCGGCAGGTCGCCTTTCCACCCGTGGCAGAAGAAGAAGACGTTCGTCACGCTGTCTCGCTTCGCCTTCTCGATGAGCTGCTGGCTCATGAGCGCCGTGCCTTCGGGTCGCTCCTTGCCGTCGGCATCGAACGAGATCAGTCCGTACTCGATGTCCGTCCCCGGAATGCGCTCGAATCCCATGTGCTACCTCCAAGTGTCCAGCCATTTGTAATCAACCGAACCACGAACGCTGATGACGCAGACGGCGCTTCGCGCCGGGCGCTGACCACGCTGGACGGCTTGAGATGTCCGCCCTCGCCTCGCCAGTACCGGGAATCTTTTCTTAACGCTCAGGGACGCTCACAGCTGCCTGCCAAGATTCTTATCACGAGATGTCCAGCGGCTTCCGGGGCGGCGCGAAGCGCCGTCTGCCTTCTCAGCGTTCGTGGTGCGGTTGACTTCAGACTCACTCCACTCTAAGAGCCACCAGTGTCAGCGATCGCGTGAAGCGCGGCGAACGGCTCCGGACGATTCGGTGCGAGAAACAGTGATCGAACGGGATCCGCCGCGACGTCGCGAACGAATGCCTCGGTTCGCGCGCGACGACTCTCGCTGTCCATGTTCTTCACGATCTTGTATTTCACTTCCGGCACCGTCAGGTCGACCACGAGCGTCGACCCGCCACGGAACGTGAACGTCGGGGTGTCCTCGTTGTCCTTCACCACCTTTTCCGACTGCGTGAGGGCGACGATCAGCTGCGTCACCTGCTTGCCGTCGGGCGTCGCGCGACCCGCGCGACGCAGCTCGTGCACCTCGAACGAGCGGCCGGCGTCCAGCCCGAGCTCCTTGGCGAAATCCGGCACGACCTCGAACGTCCGCGCGAGCTGCGTGTGCAGTTTCAGGCGACGCTTCCACGTTTCGCGAAAGAGCTGTTGCCTGTTCTTCATGTAGAGGCACGCGTCGGCGTATCGCTTGAGCCCCTGCACGATCTCGAAGTACTGCTTTTGCACGGCCTGCGGGATCGCGGACGTGTCGAGCCCCTGCCAGCGAAGCGTGTCGACCGAGAGCGTTCTGAGGGTGTTCTGCGAGGGCACGCCGATGTTCAGCGGATAGATGCCGCGTCGGCGGAAGCTCTCCACGAACGCGACCCGGTAGTTGAGGCGATCGTCACGAACCATGTCGAAGTCGGCCGTGATGATCGCGCGCAGGTACTCGAAGAACGTCACATCCACAGGCGGGAGGTAGTCGAGCGCCCGGATGCACATGTTGAGGACGTGACCGGCCGATTTCGCTGCTTCGTCCGCGAGCCGGTTCACGAGGTCGGGATGCACGGCACCGCTGGGCAGGACGCCGGTGCCGCCCGTGTACAGGCGGATCAGGTCGGCGGTGCGCGTCCTGTAAATCGCGAGGAACGCATCGAACACGGCGCCAACGAGAATCGCACCGCGCTCGTGCGGCGTGACGCGCTTCTCGAGGTCGGCCGGATCGGGCACGAAGCGCTTCCACACGCCGTTCTCCATGTGGCCGATCGCGTCGCGGAGCGCGCCGCGCCCGCCGGTGGCCTGGCCGAACTGCACCGCGAGGCTGCCTAACGTCGACTCGGACTCGAGGTCGCCGCGCGTCTTGGCGATCTCGGTGCCAAGGACCTCACGCATCGTGAAGTGCTGGAGGAGCGCGACGATGTCCGCGAAGCCTTCGTGGAGCGCGAGGACGTCGACGTTCGTCGGCTCGTTGAAGCGGCGATACATCCCGTCGAGCACCGCGTGCGTGGTCTCGTGCGCCACGATGTCGTGCGACAGGCACGAGTAGATGCGACTGCCCGGCATGTGATCGCCGGGTTGGTTCGCGCTCGCCTCGAAGTAGCCGAACAGAAGCGCGATCTTCTGGGGACTATAGAACGCGTTCGCCTGGCGCAACGCGTGCGGCTGCACGCGCAGCCTCGGGGTGAAGATGCTGTCGTCGAGCGGGTCCTTCGCGTTGGCGCCGTGACGCCAGAGCACCGGACGGCCGAGCGCGCGCTCGAAGAACTCGATCGTCGTCATCGCGACCGCGTACACCATCTGCTGATGGAACTGCGCGTTCCCCTCCGACGGTGACCAGCCATCCTGTGCGAGGAGGCGAGGGTCGTCGAGGTTCACCGGTGTGTACGTCTTGCCCGACGGGTCGGAATCGCTGACCTCGAGATACTCACCCACCGGCCCCTTGGAGAGCGATTCCCATCGCACGTTCAGCGTCGCTTCGTTGATGGAGGCCGTGTCGAGTCGCGTCGCGAAGCTGGGGTCCACGGCATACACACGCAGGCGGCGGTAGACAGGATCACGGACCGCCGGCTCCGAGTCGCACGCGGGCAGCACATCGGGGACGATCGGCTTACGCACCGGCGTCGGCGGAACGGACTGGCCGGTGACGATCGGGTAGCGCGACGCGACGTGCTTGCGGAGCGCGAGCGACGCCCCCTCGTCATCGATCACCGCTTCCATGATCTTCGCCATCGTCGCATTGTCGACGCGCTCGGCCCCGTCGGGATCCTCGACGAGCTCACTCAACGTCGTGTTGAGCAGCCAGCGCTGCATGAGCTCGAGGTTGAGCATCTGCTCACGGGGGAGCGCTTCGGCGAGTCCCAGCCCCGTGATCACGCGGAGGAACGCGAACGAATCGTTGTCGGACTTGGTCTGTGGAAGCCCGAGCACGGGACGCACGGCGAGCGCGGCGTTCGCCTGAATGACGCCGTTGCCGAGTCGCGACTTGTTGTCGGTGAGCTTCGCGGTGGTGAACAGGGCGTTTCGCACTGCTTCGATACGCCGCCAATCGCGAGGAAGCTCGTTCTTGTACTTCTCGAACCAGAGCGCGACAGCCGCGGCAACCTGCGGCGTCGCCGACGACGTTCCGCCACCGTTCAGCCGGACGGCGTCGGTGCAGCCGTAGCGCGCCCACGGAATGTTCGGCGTGTACGCGGAGACGGCCGCTTTCATGACGCTGTCGGGGCCGAAATTGCCCTCCATCGTCTTGAGCCCCTTGAATCCCGCGTACGGTTGCCCGTTGGCCATGACGCCACACGCGGCGATGACCCGACCGAACCGCGCGGGATAGACGATGTGCCGCGTGGGCATCCCGTTGAAGTTGTTACCGGCGGCGGCGACGAGGCACAGACCGGCGAGGTACGCCCGGTCGATGCTCTCTCGCCATGCCCGCGATGGCAGGCCGCCCATGCTCATCGTCGCGACGTCGCACTGGATGTCCACGGCGTAGTCCAGCGCGCTCGCGAAGGCGCTCGTTTTGAGCAGCACGACCGTATCGGCAATGCGAAGCGGGACGACCTCGGCGTCAGGCGCACCGCCAATCCGGACCCCCTTCGCGGCGGGGAACGTCCCACCGGCCAGGATGCCTAACGTTCCGGTGCCGTGGCCGGAGTTGTCGAGCAGGAACCGCTTGTTGTCGGGGTCCTGGGCATTGGTTTGCTTCGAGAATCCGTCGACGAAGTTCGCCTCGACCAGGTGATTGATGTTCTGCGGCACCGTGGCGTGGGCCGCATAGTATCCGGTGTCCAGGTGGGCGATGCGCGTTCGCCGCTCCGAGAACTGCACCGCATCCCGCGCGCTGCCCAGCTGCGAGTATTCCTCGTCGAGGTGCCAGGCGATCTTGTCGGGCCCGACCGCCTGCCCATTCTCTGCGTTCTGGCCGGTGGCCTCACAGTCCTTACCCACCACGACCGTGCTGCCCGGAGGCGCATCACCGTCGTCAGGGAAGGCGCCGTGCACGAGATCGGGCTCGGCGAACATGACGTCCGCGTCCGCCACCCCGAGTTGGTCGGCCAGGCGCGTGTGGGCGAGGTCCCACGGGTTCGCCGCGTCGTTCGACACATCGGCGATGAACCACTGCGGTTCGGTATCGATCCCGAACGCCGGGGCTGATCCGGGAACGGTGACGCGCAACGGGCGTAGCTTGGATCGAGCCTGCAGCGCGGAAGCGGATGGGCGGAGCTTGACGAGTATCTGAGTGTCAGCGCGCGCCGGCGCCTTGTCATCGGGCACGAATCGATCTCCGACAGCGTGAGACATGAGATGAGACGAGCGTGTGTCACAGATTCGCGCTCACCTTATCACCAATCCGGCACCGGCCTCAATCGCCCTATGGGGAATGTCGATACGTGGTGTAACCCATTCGACAACTCGAGGCCGGTGCCCGATCGCACACGCCTGCTCTACTTCGTGTAGACCAATTCGCCGTTCACGTACACGCGCTGCACCCACGTCTTCACACTCAGCGGCGGTCCGTCGAGCACGATGACGTCCGCGTCCTTACCCACCTCGAGCGAGCCCACGCGATTGGCGACGCCCAGGATCTGGGCCGGCACGAGCGTCACTGCCTTGAGCACCTGGTCGTCCGTCATCCCGTAGCCGGCCGCGAGGGCCGCGTCGATGAGGAGCCACTTGCCCGTGCCCGCGGGCGCGAGCGTGCTGAATGCCCGGGAGAACGTCGCCAGCGCAGTCGGGATGCCGGCATTCGTCAGGCGGCCGGCGATGCGCTCGTCCGGCTTGGGATAATCCTGCTTGTCGGGGATCTCCTCGTTGCTCACGTACTGATGTGATACCTGACCGAGGACGACGGGCACCTTCTTCGCGGCCAGTTCGTCCTTGAGATCCCAGGCACCGGCGGCGCCGTCGATGATGACATCGAAATTGAACTCCTGCGCCAGGCGCAGGGCCGTGCGAATGTCCGTCGCGTTGTTCGCCTGTATCCGCGCGGGGATCTCCTTGCGCAGGAGCTTGCCTAACGCCTCCATGCCGAGGTCGCGAGGTGTCGTGGGGGTGTTCGTCTTGTTGCGCTGATACTCCTGCGCCTTGACGAACAGCCCGCGCAGCATCGCCGCCTCGGCCATGCGCGTGAACGGATCCCGGTTGGCTGCCCGAGCGGGCGTTTTGGGCGGCGTACCGAGCGCGATGTCGATCGCGGCCGGCTCGCGAACGATCAGGGCGTCGAGCGTGGCGCCGGCCGTCTTCAGCACCGCGCCCTGTCCGCCTAACAGCTGGGCGTCGGCGGGCGCGATGTACTGCGTGGTGACGCCACCGGACAGCGCTTCCTTGTTGCGGAGTGGCTCTGCCTTTCCCGACCCGAACGTACCGAACGGGTTGTAGGCCTCGAACACACGATTCTGCGGGGTCATCGGGTCGGTCGGCTCGTTCAGGTCACCGTCGCTGAGCCCGATGTACGATGCCGCGTCGACCACGCCCGGCATGACGTACTTGCCCGAGGCGTCGACGATCTCAGCGCCGGCGGGCACCTGCACGTTGGCGCCGACGGCTACGACCTTGCCGCCGCGAATGACGACGGTGCCGTTAGGTATCGCGGGTCCACTGATGGGCAGTACGGTGCCGCCGCGGATCGCGACGGCCCGCTCCTGGGCCGGGAGCGAGGCGGAGACGACGAGGAGGGCCGCTGCGACGGAGGCGACCATTCCCTCTACCGGGACGAGCGCGATCCCTCGCTTCGCTCGGGATGACGATTTTCGCATGATCACTTGGCCTCCTTCGCGCGATCGTAGATCACCTGCCCGTCGCCAATTACGAAATCGATGCGGGATTTGGGCTCGTACCACGGTCCGTTGAAGATCACGAGATCCGCATCCTTGCCCGCGGCTATCGTGCCCACGTGATCGGAAACCCGGGCGATCTCCGCCGCGTTCGCCGTCACCATCTTCAGTGCTTCCTCGTCGGGAATCCCGTAGCGCATGGCCAGCGCAGCGCAGAGCCGCAGCCATTTCTGGCTGATCACGGGCGCGTCCGTGTGCATCGCGATCTTGACGCCGGCCTTCCAGAGCTGGTAGGGGCCGGCCATGGCGTCATCGCTCAGCCCAATACGGTCGCCTAACGGTAGCACGACGGCGGTGACGCCCCGCTTCGCCACTTCCTGCGCGACCTTGTACGCCTCGGTCGAGTGATGGAGTGTAAGGTCGAACCCGAACTCGTCCTTGAGTCGCAGCAGCGTCATGACGTCGGTCGCGGCGTGCACGTGCGCGCGCACGTAGGTCTTATGCGTGAGGACATCCGCCATCGCCTCGTATCCCAGGTCGCGCGCCGGCGGATTCCCCTTCTTTCCGTCGTCCTCCCACTTCTTCTGCGCGGCCATGTACTCCTGCGTCTTGATCAGGTACTGGCGAAGGTTCGCCGCCACACCCATGGCGGTGGCCGGGTATCGCGTCCGGCCCTTGGGGCCCATCGCGAACTTCATCCCGCCTTTCTCGAGGAGCATGCGCTTCGTGTAGTCGGTGCCGAACGTCTTGATGACCACGGCCATGCCGCTCACGTTCTCGCCGCTACCAGGGCCGGTCACGATCGTGGTGACCCCACCTTCCACGGCGTCCTGAAAATCCGGGTCGTTCCAGTCGAGGGCGTCGAGAAACCGATGCTGGGGCCCGATCAGCATCGGGCTGTCGTTCAGATCGGTGGACTTGGCGCCGATGTGCGAGTGGTTGTCGATCATGCCGGGGATCACGGACTTCCCCGTGGCGTCGATGATTCGCGCTCCCGCGGGCGCCGACACGTTCGTCCCGACCGCGACGATCTTGCCGGCCTGGATCAGGACGCTGCCGTTGTTGATCGGCGCGCCGGCCGCCGTGTGGATGGTCCCACCGCGAACGAGAATCACGTCGCCTTGCGCACCAAGAGGCAACGTCAGAGAGGCGACTGCCGTTAGGGCGGCCGCCAGGAGCCGTGTCGCTCGAGTCATCGAGGATCGCATTGATAGGGTTCGATTGCCCCGGGGTTCGTGCTCGGCCGTCGGTCGAGCACGTCATGTCTTACACGAGATCGGCAGTGGCGTCAACCCTCGTGTTCGAGAGGTGGCAGGGTGGCAGGCGCGAAGCCAAGTTGCTGCGAGCAGCGGCGTTAGGCGAGGTCATGCCGAGGCCATGCCTCCGACATTCGGCGGGCGCGTGCCCCGAGCGCGACGGGTCTCGCGCGCATCCAATTCATGAAAGCAAGTTCAACACCAAACTCAACGGGCGCGCATCGTGCGTTTTCGCCTCCAAAATGGAGCGAAAGCGATGAGCGCATTGCGTGCTGTGACGATTCGAATTGCCGCGGCTGGCACCGTTACCCTCTTTCCACTCGAGGCGGACGCGCAGGGGCGCGGTAGCCTTACCGACGGAAAGCGCAACGATACCCTCACGACGGCGGTGGCCGGCCAGTATTACGCAACCGACGGCTGGAAGCGAACCCTGCTAGGCACCGGATGGCGCGATGTGTGGGTGACGCCGATATCGGTGCCCCCTCTCCGCCTCGGCACGTACGCCGGCGGGCTCAAGGTGCTCGAGCGAGGCGGTGGCTATCAAAGCATGACCCTCCACCTTCAGGAAGAGTCGGGGTGGAAGGAGTACCGGTTCAGATCGGCGAACAAGTTCCCCGGGATGACCCTGCCAGGGGCGCTTCACGAATCGGCTGTTGGGCGGATCATCCAGGACCAGGTGAGCGCGTTCTTTCCGGGCGCGCCGGTGATGGTCACGCCGATGCTCGATGCCATCAAGGCGCTCCACGTCGATCCCAAGCTCTACCGCCTGGCTGACGATCGGCGACTCGGTGTTTACCGCGACACCATGGGTGGCATGCTCGGCACCATGGAGCTCAAGCCCAACGAAGCGCCTAACGACAAGCCGGGGTTCGAGGGATCCGCCAAGATCCAGAGCTCGGACGACTTCTTCAAGGAGCTGCGGTCGAACCGTGCGCAGCGGTTCGATGAAGAAGATTTCCTCGCTCAGCGATTGGTCGACCTCCTGATCAACGACTCCGATCGCACGCCCGACAATTCCAACTTCGCCCGATTCGGTGACTCGACGGAGTATCGCTGGCGTGCGATTCCGCTCGATCGCGACTGGGCGTTCATGGATGCGCGCGGCTGGCTCAACCGATTCATCGTCCGGTCGATCTATCCGAAGACGGTCGAGTTCAGTCCGACGTACGACCTGAAAGGCCTGACGTACAGCACGCACTACCACGATCGGCGGCTGCTCCAGCGTCTCACGCGCGACGACTTCGCTGCCGTCGCACGCCGAGTGCAGGCGGCAATAACCGACGACGTCATCGAGCAGGCGATCGCGCAGCTGCCGGCCGAGTGGCGTGAGCAGACCAGCGCTTCGACGCGGCTGCGGTCGGTGCTCCGAAGCCGCCGGGATTCGCTTCCGGCCGTCGCGGCCGTGTTCTACCGGCAGCTCGCGGCCCAGGTCGACGTCTACGCCAGCGACGACGACGACCGTGCGGAGGTCGTTAGGCATCCGAACGGGAGCGTCACGGTGACAATTGCCGGTGACGACGACGCCACCGCGACCGCGAGCTCTCCCGAAGCGTCGGAGCATACGGACGGCACGGTAGAAGGGCCGCGGCCGTTTTACGAGCGCACGTTCATCCCCGCCGAGACGAAGGAGATCAGGCTCTACATGCTGGGCGGATCCGATCATGCGACGGTTCGAGGCGCGGACTCGGACGAGATCCTCGTCCGGGTGATCGGCGGATACGACGACGATGTCCTCGCCGACTCGGCCGGCGGCGGAGCGACGTATGTCTACGATTCGGACGGCGAGAACGAGGTCGTCGAAGCGAGCGGCACGGACGTGAGCACGCGACCGTGGAAGGAGCCGGTGCCGTCGCACGGCATGAGAATGTGGAGCTCGTGGAGCCCGGACTGGGGCGGCGACGGCGGATGGGGCCCCGCCTTCGGGCAGAAGGAAGGCGCGGGCATCATCGTCGGAGTGACTCGCACGGCGCGCTCGTACGGGTTCCGGCGGCTGCCGCACCTGTGGCAGGTCAAAGGCACGGCATCGTTAGGCACGTTCAACGGGCGCGTCTCGCTCCAGGGCGATGCGGACTACCGGCTGGAGAACTCGCCGGTGGCCTTCGCGGTATCCGCTCGCGCGTCACAGCTGGAGCCGTTCCGGTTCTATGGGTACGGCAATACGACGCCGGCGACCGATCGCGACGAGACGCTCGTCAATCAGACCATACTGTCGTTCGAGCCCGCGGTGGTGCTCGACCTCGGGTGGCGGGACCGGGAGACGACCAAACAGGAGGCGTTCCGCGAGGATACGAAGCCCGTCGTGCGCCCGCTCGCGGGCCGGGTGCAAGCCGGGCCGGTGGTTTCGTGGATCGACCCGGAACCGGTTGCCAACTCTCCACTGGCGACGTTGGAGGAGCGACCCGGAGCGAGTGCGTTCGGGCATGTCGGCGTTCGCGCAAGTCTCGACCTCGATCGCACGGATGCTGACGCCGTGCCCATGCGAGGCTGGCGGCTCCACGCCGATGTCGGCGGGTATCCGGCGCTGTGGGGCCTGTCAGAATCGTTCACGACGACCCGCGCCGAAGGCAGCGTGTACGTTCCGCTGGTTCCGGACCGCGTACACCTCGCCGTTCGCGGCGGAGCGAGCATGGCGTCGGGGCTTTTCCCAGCTCAGTACGCCGCAATGATCGGCGGGTTCAACACGCTGCGCGGGTACAGGTGGGAGCGGTTCAGCGGCGACGCGGCGGCGGATGGCTCGACGGAGCTCAGGGTGCCGGTGGGGACCGTCAACCTGTTCCTCAGATGGAACGCGGGTATCTTCGGCTTCGCCGATGTAGGCCGGGTCTGGTCTTCCGGCGAAAGCGACGGCGGCTGGCACAAGGGTTTCGGTGGTGGTGTGTGGATCGAGGCGTTAGGCCGTGCCATCAGCTTCGCCTACGGCAAGGGAGAGGATCGCCGGCTCTACGTGAAGACCCGGCTGTTCTAGATCAACGGGGTCGGAGTCGTTTGAATTCGGGAGCTCAGACTGTGCGGTAGTTCGCGAAATTCAAACGACTCTGACCCCGTTGATCCGCTTGCAACCTGAACGAAACGAGAAACTCGAGTGACGAGGCGGGCTTCTTCTGTCCATCCGCGCGCGCGTCGCGTCGGCCGATTCGTCATGGGGCTGGTCGCCCTCGGTGCAGTTGCCGGGTGCCGAACCACACATGTCGCGACACCGAACCCCACAGGGGTCGTCGAGACCATCTTCCTCATCGGGGACGCCGGAGAGCCCGATCCGAGGTTGCCGGCAACCGTGCTCGACTCGCTCGCGGTACAGGCGGCCGGCGCTGGGTCGCGCGGGACGATTCTGTTCCTCGGCGACAACATCTACCCGTCCGGCACGGCTGACTCCTCGTCCGTGAACTACGCTGACGTACTCCGTCGCCTGGACGCGCAGATCCGGACCGTGCCCGGTGGCGGCACGGGAATCTTCCTGCCCGGGAATCACGATTGGTCCGACGGCGGGCAGGGCGGCTTCTTCGGTGCGGCGACCGCCGCCGACGGCCTGTTCATCATCAGGCGTCAGGCCAGGCTGATTCCTCGGCGACCGAAAAACGCCGGCGCGACGGTCATGATGTTGCCGACGGGTGGTTGTCCCGGGCCCGTCGTGGTGGACCGTGAGCGCGTCCGCCTCATTCTCCTCGACTCGCAGTGGTGGCTGCACAACTACATCGTGCGCGACTCGCTCTCGGATGACCGCGAGAATGGCTGTTCGACCCACACGATGGGGGAGATCACGCAGGCCGTTCGCGACTCGCTGAAGACGACCCGCCACGGGCAATCGGTGATCGTGGCGTCGCATCATCCATTGCTGACCGGCGGCCCGCACGGCGGCTATTGCGGTGCGTTCGCGCTGTTCCGCCGGTGGGCGAACACGAGCCAGGACCTATTCGGCAAGTCGTACACGCGCATGCGGGACTCGCTGAACAGCGCTCTCGCGACGCGGCCTCCGCTCATCTACGCCGCCGGTCATGATCACAGCCTGCAGGTCATGCAAGGGCGGACATCGAGCTACGCGCTTGTGAGCGGAGCCGGATCGATCGGTAAAGGCGAATGCGCGGCCCGGCTGCGTCAGAGCCTGTACGTTGGCCAGGCGACGAGCGGCTTCATGCGCCTCGACTTCGTTCCCGGCGACAGCGTGCTCCTACGCGTCTACCGCTACGACAATCACGTCGAGGGCGAAGTGTATTCCCGCTGGCTGCACGACCGGAAATAGCCGATGCGAACCATGTCTCGAATACGCCTGCGCCTCGGTCGCTGGCTCGTGATCGCCGCACTGGCGTCGCTGTCGTTGCTCACGGCGCCGACGCTCGGCGCTCAGTCGAGGACGGAGCTCACCCGCACACTCGCGGCCATCGCGAGCACCCCGTTAGGCGCGCTCACGCCCACCGGCCCGGTGATGGCGACGAGCCGTGATGACACGCTGCTGCTCGGATTCCGAATGCAATACGGGTCGCGCGGGCTATCCGAAGGCCGTAGCCTGAGGTCGTACGGGCTCACCACCAACCTGCAGATTCAGGGCGGCGCGCTGTTCTCCGGTACGTTGGGATATCAGCAGGGCAGCGATGATATCTGCACCGAGACAGGGTGCGACGACCATCGCCTGATGGCCGAGGTTCGGTACAGCAACAACCTCATCACGACGCGTCCGTTCCTGCGAGTTCCCTTCTTCACGGAAAACGACGCCACCGGAACCGCGGCACTCCAGTTTGGTGTCGGGTGGGCGGAGAAGGGGTTCAACGAGAGGCAGCACTGGACGGCGGACATCACGGTTCCCCTGTCGCTCGCCGTTGGGCAGCGCGTGCGCGTGGTGCCATTTCTCACGCCGTCGTTCGCGTTTGCGTGGGGGACGACCGATCGGCAGTGGAGTCGCGGCCAGCGATTTCTGGTCGGCGGCGGCATCACGACGCAGGAGGTCGGGAAATGGATGGGCCTAACGGGGCTCGACCTGTCCCTCGCGTTTCAGCGGGCGTTCAGCCCGCACGGGACGACGCTCGGTGCTACCATATCGTGGATGCACGTGCCGATACGGTGACGCTCGACCGCTAGATGCGAACGTCCTGTTCGCCCTCCAGATGGGCGAACGGCTCCATGTGCACCAGCACGTACTGCACGGCGGGCACCGCTGCGCGAATCGCGCTCTTCACTCGCCCGCTGAGTATGTGAGCCTCGTCGAGCGGGAGCTTGGCGTCGGCCTGGACGTGAATCGTCACGCGATACGCCATCCCGGTCCTGCGGACCGCGAGCTTTTCGGTGGCACGAACGCCCTCCACGCTTTCGGCTGCCCGCCGGATCGGATCGACGATTTCCGGCCCGGGCATCCGATCCATGAGGTCCTGGAGCGTTGGACGCAGCATGTTGACGCCGTTGAAGAAGA
This sequence comes from Gemmatimonadaceae bacterium, assembly GCA_036509075.1. Lineage (GTDB taxonomy): Bacteria > Gemmatimonadota > Gemmatimonadetes > Gemmatimonadales > Gemmatimonadaceae > JAJKIV01. The sequence goes on along the minus strand of DATCGG010000171.1, from coordinate 5,541 downwards.
TGACGCCCGACGCAGCGAGTGCTGCCCAGTCGTCGGCCGACTCCCAACCCGGGCCGCCCCAGAGTGCGATCGAGATGCCGACGAACGCCGCCGCCGACGTGACGGCGTCGCTCAGGTGGTGCCAGGCGTCCGCCCGCACGGCTGTGCTGCCAATGTCGATGCCGACGGCGCGCACACGACGCGCGAGAAGCCACTTCGTCGCCATCACCGCCACGATCACGACGAGCGTCCACGGCGCGGGCGTACGGTGTGGCGTTCGGATCTCCGAGATCGCCTCGATCGCGATCCCGACCGCCGCCGCGAGCAGCATCACCGACACGACCGCCCCCGCGAGTGGCTCGGCCTTCCCGTAGCCGAACGGATAGGCGTCATCGGGATCGCGTGAGGCGAGGCGAAGGCCGCCCCACACGATCGTCGACGCGAAGATGTCAGCGGTGGACTCGACCGCGTCGGCGACGAGCGCATATGCGTTTCCCACGATCCCGGCAACGAGCTTCACGATCGCCAGCAGCGTGTTGACGAGAATCCCGAGCTGGGCCGACCGGATTCCGCGTTCGCCTGGTTGGGCCACGAATCGTGCTATCGATGGTTGACTGCTTCCGCGCCTAACGAGTCACTCAGCGCTCCCGCTTCGCCCCGCCGTCGACCGCCGGCGGCGTGGGAACGATCGCGCGGTCCGGAGTGCGGCGCGCGAGCAGTGACGGCGGCGGCCTATGAGGCTCGTGTCCCTTCGTGGCGTACGGGACGTCCTTCGGCGCCCCGCCCGATGGCCAGTCCGTTTCCTTGCCCGGAGAATCGGGACGCGGGTGCGAGTTGACGAAGGCCGCGACGTCGAACGCCTCCTGCGGCGTGAGCGACCCCGGCTTCGATTGCGGCATGTTGTGCCAGATGAAGCTCGCCGCGCGTTCCTCGCGAGCCATCGACGCGCCGATGGAGAACGACCGGGGTCCCCAGAGTGCGGGGAACGCGGCGTTGCCCTGGCCGTCCGCCTGGTGACAGGTGACACACTCCCGTTTGAAGACGGCCTCACCACGCGCGAGATCGCCGACGAGCGTGTCCTCCATGCTGACCAAGCCGCTGGCCCCGGCGAGGTTCCTGCCCACCGGCACGTCGTGCGAGATGAACGCGAGGTAGGCGAGGATGTCGTTCATCTGACGACTCTCGGGCGGGAGCACGTTTCCGGCGAGCGATCGCGTGAAGCAGTAGTTCACCCGATCGGCGAGGCCGACCACCGCGCCCGAGCGAGTCATGTACTTCGGATACCGCGCGTGCGCGCCGGTGAGCGGCGCAGCGCTCACCTTGGTGCCGTCGTTCTGATGACAGCTCGTGCAGCGAAGATTCGACGTCGCGTACGCGGGAAGGCTTTCCGGCGTGAAGCGGAGAAGGTAGAGGCCTCGGCGAATTGCGGCGCCGAGCGAGTCGTTCGGGATGTCGGCTTCGGTGGGTGGCCGCCAGGTGGCCGCGACGAACGTCACTCCCTTCGCGGCGGTGTCGCGAGCAGTCGCCCCCGGCGCCGTCTTGTTGGTGCCCTGGCAGGCGACCGCCAGCGCCACCGTCAACCACGGCCATGTTCGCCGGAGCACCGTGCCCCGCGGGGCGTCAGTCATCAGAAAATGATTCCACATATCTACACGATCCAATATGCGAACAACTCGGCGTCACCGCATGGTTGCCGCCAGGCATAGATGCCGGATCTGACAGGGCCGCAAACGCCAACAACTGCGAACGCTGAGCACGCGGGCGGCCTGAGCGCCGTCAGCGTATTCAGCGTTCGTGGTTGAACGCCCCGGTGGCGACGCGGTGGTCAGGCAGTGTCGCCGCAGCGCGAGGTGCTGTCGTCGTGGCCGTAATTGATTCGCCTAATCTCACCCGCGCGTCCACCGCGACGACTCGATCCTCGAACGCCAGCAACGGGTTGAGGTCCAGCTCCTCGATGTCCGGAAAATCGACGGCAAGCTGCGAGACGCGTCGGAGCACGTCCACGAGGGCGCCGCGATCGGCGCCGGCTCGGCCGCGCATCCCGGCGAGGATGGGCGTGCCGCGAATGCCGTCCAGCATGTCCTGGGCATCGAGCGCGCTGATCGGCGCTACGCGGAACACCACATCGCGCAGCGCCTCGACGTAGATCCCGCCAAGCCCGAACATGACGAGCGGCCCAAAGAGGCGATCATGGCTCACGCCGACGATCGTCTCGAGGCCGCCGCGCACCATCGGCTGCACGAGCACGCCCTCGAGACGCGCGTTAGGCGCCCGACCACCGACCTCGCGCATCATGCCGTCGTACGCCGCACGCGCCGCGTCCTCGTCCTCGATGCCGAGCGTCACGCCGCCCACGTCACTCTTATGGTCGATGTCGGGCGAGACGACTTTCATCACGACAGGGAAGCCGAGCTCCGACCCGACGCTGGCCGATTCCGCGGCCGAGCGGGCGATCCGGGCGGGAGCCGTTGGTATGCCGTACGACGCGAACAGCTCGAGGGCCTCGGACTGCTCGAGATGCGCGCGACCGGCAGCACGCGCCCGTGCGATCACCTGAGCCGCGCGGTCGTGGTCGACGGGCAATGGCGTGATCGGCGCGGCCGGCCTGCCTAACCATTCCTGATACCTGCATAACGCGGCAAGCGCCCGCGCCGCCGACTCCGGAAATACGAACGCCGGAATGCCCACCGAATGCAGCTCGGCTCGACCCTCCGACAGGCCCGCGCGGCCCATGAGCACCGCCACCACGGCTTTCCCTGGACGGTGCTCCACCGCGCTCACGATCGCTTCGGCCACCGCGGCCTGGCTCACGCCGAACGGGGGCACGAACACGGCGACGAGGCAATCGATTCCCGCGTCGGACAACAAGATCTCGAGTGCCTGCCGATAGCTCGCGGGCCGTGCCGACGCGATCATGTCCACCGGGTTGCGAATGGACGCTTCCTCGGGGAAGAGGGGCTTCATCGCGGCGACGGTCTCCGGTTGCAGCTCCACGACCGCGAGGCCATTCGCTTCGAGCGCGTCCGCGGCGAGAATGCCGGGACCGCCCGCGTTCGTGAGCACGGCGGTCCGGCGCGAGCGGGGCCGAGTGGTCGCGCCGAACGCCATCGCCATGTCGAACAGCTCCTCGACCGAGGCGGCGCGCAGCACGCCGGCCTGCGCAAGGAGCGCGTCCACCGCGGCGTTGCTCGCGGCGAGCGCGCCGGTGTGTGACGATGCGGCGCGCGCACCACTCGCGGAACGTCCCGCCTTGAGCGCGATGATGGGCTTTCGTTTCGAAATGCGCGACGCCGTCTCGAGAAATCGGCGCGGATTGCCGAAGTTCTCGACGTACATGAGGATCGTGGAGACCGCGGGATCATCCTCCCACTGGAGCAACAGGTCGTTGCTGCTGACGTCTGCCATGTTGCCGACGGAGACGAACTGCGCGAGGCCGATCTGATATTCGCGCGCGTAGTCGAGAATGTTCACGCCCATGGCACCGGACTGCGACATGAGCGCGGCCGGGCCGAACGGTGGCATCACCGGCCCGAACGTCGCGTTGAGCGAGAATGCTGGATCGGCGTTGATGACGCCGAGGCAGTTGGGACCGACCATGCGCATGCCGCGGGAGCGAACGAGGTCGGCGAGCGCACGCTCGCGCTCGGCGCCACCCTCGCCCATCTCGCGAAACCCGGCGGTGATCACGACGAGGCCTCGCACGCCGGCGTCCGCGCACTCCTCGGCGATGCCTAACACGAGGTGCTTCGGCACGACGATGACCGCTAGATCGACGGGGTCCGGCACGGAGGCGATGTCGGGATAGGCCCGAACCGAGCAGACGGCCTTGGCCGACGGGTTCACCGGATAGACAGACCCCGTGAAGCCGTGCTGAATGAGATTCGCCGTGATCTGATGGCCGATGTGCGTCGGCGAGCGGGACGCGCCGATGACGGCGACGGTGCGCGGCTTGAGAATCGGGTCGAGAGCGGCTGGCATTTCCGGCAAATCTCACGCGGACCAGCCGGCCACGCCAATGTGCCCCTAGGAGTCATTGCGCGCCTCAGGCCGAGCAACGACGTTGCGAAGGAGCCTGGTGACGTGAGGCGTGACTCGTGACGAGCCCGATAATCTTCCATTGCGACCCTGAGACGGTCGAGCTTCGTCAGACCGTGCGGTTGCACGACCTGGACGGATGCCTGACGATCGCCAGGCGGGCCGATGGGAAAAGGCCGCGGTTCGTGTGGCGCGGTCCGGCGACGGACCCGGTGTTCGCGCTCGAGAATACTCGGGAGTCGGTGATCGAGCACATCGACGTCGTCTGCGAGACGCCGTGTACGGCCGTGTTTCTCATCCGGCGCACGAAGAGTGGCAAAGGCATCATCCCGAGCACGCTGCACCAGTTCCGCGACGTGCGGATCTTCGGGAACGGTCGCGCGCGTCGCGGCTACGACTACAGTAGCGCGATCGACGAGAACAACGAGCACGGGCGCTGGGATTCGTGCTCGGTGTATGGCTGTACCGACGCGGCCTGGGCTTTCTCCGGCCAGCAGTCCAAGGAGCACGTGCTCACGCAATGTCGCGCCGAATCGGTCCACGCGGCGGTGACCGCGGGCTCGTCGTTCACCTGGATCAGTGGCACCGCCGCGGTGTGTCAGATCGGTATCGTGCTCTCCAGCGTCGGTGATCCGGTGGTCATCGAGGGCGTGGGCTTCGAGGCCTGTCGCCGCTTGCTCGTGACCAGCGGACCGACGACGGCATCGCAGCCGGTGACGCTCATCGGCGTACGCTACGAGGCCGATCAGCTACATGAGGATGGCGACTGCATTCTCCTCCGGCACGCCGGTCCGCTGACCGTAACCGGCTGCCGGTTCGGTGGCGGGAAGCAGCGGATTCCGCGCGTCGCGTTGTTAGGCGCCGGCCCGCAGGTGGCGATGATTTCGGGCAACACGTTCGGCGCGTTCGGCGCGCATCGGGTGTGCCCGGTCCGTGCGCAGAACCACACAACTGCCAACGTGACGTGGGGGAACAACGCCTATCAGCGCGATGCGCACGATCCTCAGAACGTCGAGAGTCGGCTCACGTGGGCGGACAAGTCTTACACGTGATCGCATGACGGGCCCCGTATGACAGAATTGCCACAGCAAGTTTGGATGTACCAGGCAATGATCTGTGCTATGACAATCCTGTCATACAGGATGAGCCCGCGCGCGATCGACACCTCACATGCGGTCCACTAACCGGCTGCTGCCTCGGGTTGACTCGTCCGTCGAGCAGCGCGCCGTTGTCCTTCGTGAATGCCTTCGCCGAACTCCTCGATCATCTTCTCGTTGAACGCCGGAATGTCGTCCGGCTTGCGGCTCGTCACAAGACCCTCGTCGGTCACCACCTCGCGGTCGACCCAATCGGCGCCGGCGTTCCGCAGGTCGGTGTGCAGCGAGGGCCATGACGTCACCGTGCGGCCGCGAATCACGTCGGCCTCGACGAGCATCCACGGCCCGTGGCAGATCGCGGCGACGGGTTTTCCTGCCTGAAAGAACGACTTCACGAACTGCACGGCCCGCGCTTCCTGGCGCAGCTTGT
>DATCGG010000170.1:0-13751 GCA_036509075.1 Gemmatimonadaceae bacterium | reverse complement strand
AGCACGTCCCGGAGCGTCTCGTCGTACGCGTCGGCCGCGTCGCCAACCGTCCGCGTATCCGTCGGGATGGGATGGACGTGACCGGGAGGAATCGGCGCGGCGGAGAGGAGCGCGTCGTGCGCCATCTTGTAGTTGCTCCGTTTGTCGTCGCTGGGCACGAAGCGCTCGTCGCCGAAGAAGACCTGCCAGCGCGACCAGTCGATCTCATCGCGATGGCGCTCGACGAGCAGCTGATAGGTGCGCTTCGGCGTGTTTCCTCCGGCGAGCGCAATGGAGAATCGCCCGCGCTGCGACACGCTGTCCTTCGCGATGGCAACGATGGACTCGGCAGCCGCGGTACTGAGCGCCTCGAGGTCGGTGAACACCCGCACGTCACGCGCGTCCGCAGCCATCCCGATTCCCGATTCCCTATTCCCGATTGGACCACTTCTGCCCGTTGCGCTGCATGAGCTCATCCGACTCCTTCGGTCCCCACGATCCCGCCGCGTAGAACGACACCGCAAGCGTGTTGTCGAGAATCGGCGTAAAGAGCCTCCATGCTGCCTCGACCTCGTCGGCGTGAACGAACAGCGTCTGGTCGCCTTCCATAACGTCGAGGAGGAGCGTCTGGTACGCCTCGGGCAGCTCCTGGAACCGCTCCTTGTAGAAGAAGTCGAGCGGCAGGCGCTCGAGCTTGAGCGGCTTCCCGGGCGCCTTGATGTGAAAATAGAGCGCGAACCCTTCATCGGGTTGAATCGTGAGGCGCAGCGTATTCCGGTGGAGCTCCGGCGAGCCTAATGGCGTGAACATCCACACCGGCGGCTTGCGGAACTTCACGACGATCTCGGTCAGCCGGTTCTTCAGCCGCTTGCCGGTCCGCAGGAAGAACGGCACGCCCTGCCACCGCCAACTGTCGATCTCGAGCTTGATCGCCGCGAACGTTTCCGTTCGCGAATTCGGCGCAACGCCAGGCTCCTCGCGATAGCCCGGGATGGTCTGGCCGCTGATCTCGCCGTGGGCATACTGGCCGAGCACCACGTTCTTCGGGGTGATCGACTTGATCGAACGAAGGGCCTTCACCTTCTCCTGGCGGATGAACTCCGCTGTCATCATCGCCGGCACCTCCATCGCCACGAGCGAAACGAGCTGGATGCCGTGGTTCTGGAGAATGTCGCGCACCGCACCTGCCTGCTCGTAGTATCCCGCCCGTCCTTCAACGCCCAGTTCCTCGGCGACCGTCACCTGAACGCTCTCGACATGGTCGCGATTCCACAGCGACTCGAACACCGAGTTTGCGAAGCGGAAGACGAGCAGGTTCTGCACCGTCTCCTTGCCGAGGTAGTGGTCGATGCGGTAGACCTGTGACTCGTCGAAGTACTTGTGGATGAGCTGATTCAGCGCCTCGGCCGACTGGAGGTCGCGCCCGAACGGTTTCTCGATCACGAGCCGCGTCCAGTACTTCGTGCCGTTGCCTTCGCCGGTGGTGCTGTGGCTCAGCCCAGCTTCGCCCAGCCCCTGGATCGTCGCCGGAAAGACGTTAGGCGGGAGCGCCAGGTAGAAGATCCGGTTCGGTGGCTGACCGCGCTCCTTTTCGAGCTGGGCGATGCGGGTCGCGACTGCCTTGAAGTCCTCCGGTGTGCCGCCGCCGATGCCCTGGTAGAAGACCGTCTTCTCGACCCAGTCCTCGATCTCCTTCGCGGCCATGCCATCGTCTTCGACCGCCTGACGTACGACGTCGCGAAAGCCGCGGTCATCCATTCCCTTGTCGCGTGCGACGGCGAGAATGGTGGTATCGTCGTCGATCCCTCCGCCGTGACGAAGGCGGGAGAGCGCGGGGAGAATCTTCCGCCGTGCGAGGTCGCCGGTGCCGCCGAAGACGATGAACGTGCACGGCCCGTGGACCGGCCGCTCACCTGTTCGCTCCTGCCCCTCACGGGCCTGTAGTCCCTTCAGTCTGCCTGGTCGTCCCGCCTTCGTAGCCATCCGCGTGCCCTCTTCGCTTGTACGCTGCCTAACGAAGCCGAAATTCACCGTTCCGGGTTCCCGGCCGCGCGAAGCGCGCCGCCGATTCCCGATTCCCGATTCCCTAGCTCTTTTTGATCGCGTGCCCGCCGAACTGATTCCGCAACGCCGACAGGAGCCGATCGGCGTACGACTCGGAATCACGCGATCGGAGCCGCTGCAGCAGCGACAGCGTGATCACCGGTGCCGGCACATCCAGGTCGATCGCCTCGGTGACCGTCCAGCGTCCCTCGCCCGAATCCGACACGTACGGCGCGATCGACGAAAACTCCTGGTCGTCGTGCAACGCGCGGGCCGTGAGGTCGAGCAGCCACGAGCGCACCACGCTCCCCGTTCGCCACAGTTCGGCGATCTGGGCCAGGTCGAGGGAGAACTCCTTCTTGTGCTTGAGGATCGAGAAGCCTTCGGCGTACGCCTGCATCATGCCGTACTCGATGCCGTTGTGTACCATCTTGGTGAAGTGGCCGGCACCGGCCGGTCCGACGTGTCCCCACCCCGCGTCTTTCGCCGGCGCGAGGGTCTCGAAGAGCGGCCGCAGCCGCTCGACGGCCTCGTTAGGCCCGCCGATCATGAGACTGTAGCCTTCCTTGAGCCCCCAGATCCCGCCACTCGTCCCGACATCGACGAAATGCAGGCCGCGTTCGCTCACCATCCCGGCGCGTCGGATCGACTCCTTGTAATTGCTGTTGCCGCCGTCGATGATCGTGTCGCCTTTGGCCAGCAGCTCGGTGAGGGCACGAACCGTGTTCTCGGTGGGGTCGCCCGCGGGAAGCATCACCCAGACAGCGCGCGGTGCCTTGAGCTGCCGCACCAGATCCTCGAGCGCGTTCGCCCCCCGCGCGCCATGGCCGGCCGCAGCCTGTACCGCGTCGGCGCTCCGATCGAATGCAACGACCTCGTGGCCTCCCTGAACCAGACGGGTCGTCATGTTTGCGCCCATCTTCCCGAGCCCCACCATCCCTAGCTGCATGTCGCCCTCCCGTTGCGCCGAGTTCTCTCAATAGTACCTCACACCGGCCAACGCGAGGTATTGCACTCGGGCCTGATATCGTCCCTAGCGAAGACGGCAGACGGCAGAGAACTGCAGACGGTAGACGGCAGGAGGCAGACGGGAGAGGAACCGGGCCTCTGCCCTCTGCAACCTGCCGTCTGCTGCCTGCCGTCTTCGGTTGTCTGGCGTCTGCCGTCTCCTTCGGCTCGTACCGTGTGGAACAAGAGGGGCTCGACTCGCAGATCCTCCGATCATACAATTAGCCAATTAGCTAATTATCTGATGCTCCTCATCGCCCGTCCGTGAACGCCGTCTTCCGCGCCCTCGCCGACCCGACCCGACGGGAGATCCTCAAGCTCCTCCGGGCCGGACCGCGCACCTCCGGGGAGATCGCCGACCGATTCCCATCGACCTGGGCGACCGTCTCACGACATCTCGGCATCCTTCGCGATGCCAACCTCGTCCTGGCAGAGCGCGATGGACAGAACATACGGTACGAGCTCAACACGACCGTTTTTCAGGAGGTCGTCGAGCACCTGCTCGATTGGACCAAGCCAGCACGGAGGCCAAATGCGTAGGTGGTTGCCGGCGTCGTTCATCGCCGGCGCTTGGCTGTTCTCGATCTCAGTGTATTCCCGACTACCGGACCGCGTCGCCGTCCACTGGGACATACACGGCGAGCCCAATCGCTACGGGAGTCGCGCGGAAGGCGCGTTTCTCCTGCCGGCACTGATGGTCGCGCTCTACCTCATCATGCAGTGGTATCCATCGCGCGATCCGCGCTCGTCCAACATCGCGAAGTTCCGGGGCGCGTACGACACGATCGTCGCCGCAATGATTGCGTTCCTCGGCGTCGTCCACGTGCTCGTGCTCGGCCAGTCACTCGGCTGGCGAGTCGATATCACGACCGTCGTCTTCGTCTGCGGCGGCGCGATGTTGGTGCTGCTCGGCAATCTGCTGCCGCTCGCCCGCTCGAACTTCATCTTCGGCATCCGCACGCCGTGGACGTTGTCGAGCGAACAGGTGTGGACGCGCGCGCATCGCGTCGGCGGTTATGCAATGGTTGCGGCAGGGCTGCTCACGATGGTCAGCGCATTCTTCGCGCGGCGCATCGGGGCGCTGGTCGCGCTCGCGAGTGTGATCCTCGCCGGCGTGATTCCGGTGGTGTACTCGTACCTGCTCTGGTCTCGCGACCGACCCGGACCGCCGAGCACGCCGCCCTGAACGGGCTGGTGGCGGTGAATCACAAGCACGGCGCGTGCAATGTGGGAGGCTTCTCGGGCTGAACCGCCGAGGGATTCCCTTCCACCAGCAGAAATCGCGATGACCGTTGCCGCCGAACGCCGCCACGAAGATCGAGGACGATCCCGGGTCGTCTGGGACATCCTGTTCCGCGGTCTGCGCACGTCGTACGAGCACGCGCATTCGTTCGGGACGGCGCTCGGCATGTTCCTCGTATTTGGCGCGCTCATCGCCGTGCTCGGGACCTACGCGTTCGCCAAGCTGGCCCGGCTCGTGAGCGGCGGCCACACGCAGGCGTTCGACGATACGGTCCTTCTTTGGATGCAGCATCATCAGACGCCGTGGCTCGAGGGTCTCATGTTGGAGATCACGATGCTCGGTACGTGGATCGTGGTGCTGAGCATTGTGAGCATCGCCGCGCTGTTTCTCTGGCTCACGCGTCATCGCTACTCGGCCGTGCTGCTGCTCGTCTCGACCGCGGGCGGAATTGGCCTCAACAACATCCTCAAGGTCGGCTTCTCGCGTCCGCGCCCGCACATATTCGAGTGGGGAACCCACGTGAGCAGCTGGTCCTTCCCGTCGGGGCACGCGATGAGCGCGACCGTCGTCTACGTGACGGTTGCGTACCTCGCGGCGCGCCTACAGAAGCGGCACGTCGCACGACTCGCGACACTCCTGATCGCCGCGCTGATCGTCGCGACGATCTGCTTCAGCCGCCTCTATCTGGGCGTGCACTACCCGTCGGACGTCGTGGCCGGCGTGATCATTGGGCTGTCGTGGGCCGGGTTCTGCATGGCCACGCTCGAGGCCATTCAGCGCTTCGCGAAACGCAATGCGAAGGAAGTGTTGAAGCAGGAAGCGCCGGCGCCGAAGCCGGCCGCTGGTTAGGCAGCCCCACGCCTCGAGCGGCGTCAGCGGGTTCGTAGATACGAATCGGTTCGGTTCAACCAGTCTTCGCGCGGTGGGCTGAAGACATCGAGCACGCGCGTGTCGGCCATCGCCTCCGCCGCGTGCGGAACGTTCGATGGGAGCAGCACGACGTCCCCGGCTCGCACGTCGTACGACACCCCGCCGTCGTCGCCAACGGTGAGTCGCAAATGTCCGTCGAGCACGTAGCTGATCTGCTCATGCACGTGCGCGTGCTTCGGAACGATGCATCCCCGCTGGAGCTCGACGCTCGCGATCATCACGCGATCGCCGCTGATGAGTCGTCGCGTGAGATCGGCTTTGACCTGCTCTTCGGGGATGTCGGTCCAACGAAAGTACGTCGCGGCGTTCGGTGCGCTGGTGGGATTCGACACGGTCTTCCTCGCGAGGCTGTGACTTGAGAATGATCTACCGCCCGCAGCGCCCTATGGAAGGCATGCACAGGCTTCATAGCGAAGGGACAAACCGCTGAACGGCGCGCGCCAAGTCGTGCGCTCACCGATGCCTAACGACTCCGACCTGGCGGCAGTATTCGAGCACCGGGCACGTCGAGCACCTTGGAAGATGCCCCGTGCAGATGTGCTTCCCGAACGGCACGAGCAGCCGATTGATCTCGACCCAATATTCCCGCGGGAGCTTCTGCTCCAGCGCGCGCATCGTCGCCTCGGGTGAAGTCGTGTCGACGTAACCCCACCGGTTCGTCACGCGGTGGACGTGAATGTCCACGCTGATCCGCTCCGCACCGCACGCCACACCCATCGTCAGGTTCGCGCACTTGGGCCCCACGCCGCGGAACGACGTCAGCACATCGAAGTCACAGGGCAGCTCGCCACCAAACTCAGCGACGGTCCGCCGCGCGATGTCGCGGATCTGCACCGCCTTCCCCTCGTGGAAGCTGCTCGCCCGAATGAGCGCGTCGATCTGGGCTGGCGACAGCTTCGCCATCTTCTCAGGCGTCGGCGCCCGCTCCAGCAGCCGGATCGCAACTGGTAAGCTGACCTCATCGAGCGTACGAATCGAGATGATGCACGCGACGAGCTGCTGGAACACGGTCTGGAACCCGCGCTCTGCGAGATCGAACATGGCCGCCGGGGCGTGCTCGGCCACAGCGTCGCGGATTCGGCGGAGTACGGTGTGGATGTCGAAGCGACGCTTCGCCGGATTCTTGCGCGCGGGGCGCGCACCAGACTTCACTCGAACAGCCACGGCCGCTCACTGCGCACGACGGATGCCGCTCCACGTCAGAGCGCATGAAAATTTCACTCCGCCGCCATCTCCTTCAGCGTCTGCTCGATCCAATCGAGAAACGACGACGCGGCGCTTTCAGGCTCCTGGTCCTCACCCATCTCGTGATTCCACCACACGACGGGATACTCAGCCCCCTCAGGTCGCGTCGTGTCGAAGCAGAGCAGATCGCCGGCACCATTATCGCTGAACGCGATGAGGTGCGCCGGAAGCCGCGGCCCGGCTTCGGTGCGCTCTTGCAGGTTCGCCTCGATGACGTGCTTCGAGTACCGCCCCTGTGGTGTACACACAGTGTAGATGTCGAGCGGCCCGGGCTCGACGTCGCCAAACTCCAACTGAAACCAGCGGTAGCTCATCGGGAACGGCGCGCCCAACTCGCGCTCGGCGCGGTCGATTTCTTCGACCTTCGCCGGCCGCGGCACGAGCTGCATTTTCCCCTCGGCGGCATACGCGCGAAAGAATCGAGCGACGTTCTGATATCGGCGCGACGGCGTATCCTGTGACGGTGCATCCATAGGAGCGACCTCAGTTTCCGGGCCGGTACATGATCACCCGCGCGCGCTCGAGCGTGATGAGCCCACCTCCGATCATCTCGTCGAGCTCCGGCAGGATGGCCTCGATACGCTCTTCGGTCTCGACGCACTCGACGACAATCGGCAGGTCGAGCGACAGCACCTCGAGTCTGTCAGTGCGTACATGCGCGCTCGCGCCATACCCCATGATCGCGCGGAATACCGTGGCGCCCGCATACTGTCGCGAGCGAAGCAGCTCGACGATCGCCTGATACAACGGCTTGCCCGACTTCGGATCCTTGTCGCGCTCGCCGATGTGAATGCGCATGAGCGTGCGCTCGCCCGTGAACCCATGCATGTCTACCTCACTCGTGCTTCGAGTGCCGCGTTCGCCACTGCGATCCCGAGGAACGTCGCCGCCAGCGACACCACCACGCTCGCGACCACATAGATCGCCGCGCGCCGATAATCGCCGTCCTCCATGAGCGCGATCGTCTCGTAGCTGAACGTGGAGAACGTCGTATACCCGCCGCAGAACCCCGTCGTCAGCAGCGCGCGCGTCTCGGCAGACACGGACGTCGAGCCGAGCGCATACCGCATGATGAAACCGAGGATCAGCGAGCCGGTGATGTTGATGATGAGCGTGCCCACCGGAAACGTGCCGGCTCGTTGCTGGATGAAGCTCGACAGCACGAACCGCGACGCGCCACCGACCGCACTGCCGACCGCTACGTACCAGACCAGATTCATTGAAGGGCCTCGAGTTGCCGCGCGCAGTGAGCTGAATGAAAAAAGACTCCCACGCGTGAGCTGACGCGTAGGAGTCATTAGCCTTGGGCTGGCGGTTGACGGCGAACTCCATCGCCGACCACGGTGATGCTGGTGGTTCGGTATGCTACCCGTCGCAGGCGGAGCGTGTCAACGCGCTAGGCCGCCGATTTCACGCGCTCGAACAGTGAGCCGAGCGCCCGGACGACGGTGTCGTTGCCCTCGCGCAGAAGAGCGGCCAGGATGTGCTTGCAGATGCGATCCCGCCACAGATGGTCGCCGCAGTCGCAGCGCGGAATCGCCGTGGTGTACAGGTCGACCCAATGATCGTGGTCGCCGCCGACGACATGGTATCGGCCTTCGCCGACGCGCCTTCCATCGAGCTTGAGGCTTCGTTCCAGGCGGTCCAGATCAACGCCACCGGCCCGTTCCAAGTCGATTGCTGGGTGTGCCATTCTCATCTCCTCCGTCGTAGTCCAAGCCAATTATTCGCATATAGTTGGCACGCCCTAAACATAACCCGAAGCACAGCGCAGCGGTCGATCACCGCTCACACCGCGGCGCCACGTGCTGGCCCATCCCGATTGTTTTTCACTGCAACCTGAGACTTGTTGGCCAGTGGTCACGTACTGACTGCAATCGCGTTCGAGAATTCTTCGTATTCACTGCCGTCTTGCCTTCTATGCAGCCCTCTCCGAATCACGCGCCCTGGCAGGTTGCTCCAGTTTCCGCGACCGGCCGAGTGGCCGCGGCCTCTCTCGCCCTGCTCGCGATCGACTCCACCTTCGTGTGGCCGATGACGACTTCTGTGATCGAAGCAGCGGCGCTCACCGCCATTCCGGCAATCGCCGCCATTCGAGTCATTCGCGGCTTTCCCCGATCGCGGGAGCTTGCCGGCGCGACCCTCGCCTCGATTCTGGCGGTCGCCTCGGTGTCGCTACTCCAGCTTGGGCCTGTCGCCGGTCAGGTCAGCGCGGCCATTGTGGTCTCGATCGTCCTCGCGGCCACCGGCCTCCTGTCGTTGGCATTGGCCGGGCTGAGAAACCGCCTCCGCGGAGAGCCGGTCATCGCGATGCCACGATGGCCCTCCGCCCCGGTCGCTCTACGCAGTCCGTCGCGGTACCGGATCAACCGGCACTACCGGTAGCGACGTCCCAGCTTTATCGGTGCTCGATGACGCTCTTCAGCTGATCGAGCGCTGCTTGCTCGGCCGGGCTGACAGCAACGCCTCCAAACCCGAGGATGCCGCCTTCCTTAGATGCGTTGGCAACCTTCGTGGCGACATCGGCTACGAGCTGCCGATAGGTGGGCGCATCAGCAGGGCTATTCTGCTCGACCGAGGCGATCGCATCCCGAACGGTGGCCAGTGCATCGTCAGGCGTTCGCGCCTTCGTGAACTTGGTCAGCTCCTCGACGGTGAAGTCGTGGTCGAACGCGAGACCGAGGAGCGATGCAGGTGACGCCGCTTTCGCCGCATCGCTGATCGCCCCGGTGGCGGCGCTGATCTCCTTGATCGCGCCGACCGGCCCGGACTTGTCGGCCGTGATGACCATGTGCGCCGCGGCAACTGGACCGAGACGAACGGTATCCCACTGGACCGGCGAGTACTTGGCCCTGACGTCCGTCGCTCGCTGACCGGCGTCGAGCGCGTCCTTCACGAGCCCGGCTGCTTCACCTCCCGCCTTCTGGAAGTTGGTTGTCTCGTTGCTGAGCAGCGTCGCAATGCCACCAGCGCCCAGGTTCTTCTCGGTGTTGGCCTTGCTGATGAGGCCGAGAATCAGCGGCATGACGACAGGCAAAAGCGCGCTTGCCTTGAAGCCGAGCGCACGGTCGAGCGTCGCGCCGACCGCCCCCGCACCGCTGCCAAGAATCGACGAGAGCATGTCGGTACCGGCGCCACCAGTAACGCTCTTGGCGAGATTCCCGAGGATCGACGTGACGCCATCCTTCGGAAGCAAATTCATCAGCTCCGTCTGGCCGGCTGGTGTCGACGCCTTGTTCGCGAGCGCCGAGGTGACGAGGGGACCGAGCACCGCCATCCCCTTCGTGACCAGATCGGGCTTCAGCCCAACCGCCTTGCCCAAGTCCTTGGTGACCGATGACGAAAGCAGCCCGGAAAGGTCCTCGAAAATCGACGCCATATTGCCCCCTGCGAGTACGTGTGGCCGATCCCCAATGCGGCGGCACGTTGCCGTATCAGGGGAAGTCGAACAACGGGACCTAGGTCCTAGGTCCGTTCCCGGTCAAACGTCGCGCTTCGCCCACGTGACCGGGTCACTGGCTCAACCGAACAGGCACCGGCCATTGTCGGCCATTTCGTGCACGAGACGCATGATTTCTTGCGCACGATCCGATCCGCGGACTAAATTCCGACGCAACGTAAGCGATTTTTTGTTGTTTCTGCACGTTTCTTAGATCACGCGCGGACCGAACCTCGTGATGTCGCGACGTTAGGTCCGCCTTGTCGTTTCCGGTTCCCGCCGCCCACGTCCTCGTCCGGAGCATCGACGCATGCCATCAACCAGCTCGACCCCGCGGAAAGCTGCGATTCAAACCATCGCAGGCCGAGCCGCCCTCAAGCCCCTTCACCCTAACGCGTCCGAGAACGGCACCGCGCCGGCGAAACCGACGTCCGACTACTTCGGCATCAACACGTTCGGTTGGCGCCAGATGCGATCCAAGCTGCCGAAGGACGTGTACGCGAAGCTCCTGGCGTCCATCCGCCACGGGAAGAAGCTGGACAGCGAGATCGCGCCGACAGTCGCGCAGGTCATCAAGGAGTGGGCGATCACCCGCGGGGTGACGCACTTCACGCACTGGTTCCAGCCGATGACCGGGCTGACGGCCGAGAAGCACGATGCCTTTCTCTCGTTCGACGATCACGGTCAACCGGTCGAGACCTTCTCGGGATCGCAGCTCATCCAGAGTGAACCCGACGCGTCGAGCTTCCCGTCAGGCGGACTCCGCGCGACGTGGGAAGCACGCGGCTACACGGCGTGGAATCCGGCGAGCCCGGTGTTCATCGTCGAGTCGGGCGGCGCGCGCACGTTATGCATCCCGTCGGTCTTCATCGGCTACAACGGCGAAGCGCTGGACGAGATGACGCCGCTCCTCCGCTCGAGCGACATCCTCTCCGAGAAGGCGATCGCGCTGCTCGAGTTGTTAGGCGACAGCGGGATCATCCGGGTCCACACCACACTCGGGCCGGAGCAGGAATACTTCCTCATCGACCGCAACCACTTCGCGCTGCGTCCTGACCTCGTGATGGGCGGCCGCACGCTCATGGGCGCGCCGCCGCCGCGCGGGCAGCAGCTCGAGGATCACTACTTTGGGGGGATCCCGGAGCGGATTCAGGCGTGCATCTCCGAAGTCGAGACGGAGCTCTA
Organism: Gemmatimonadaceae bacterium; assembly: GCA_036509075.1. Classification (GTDB taxonomy): domain Bacteria; phylum Gemmatimonadota; class Gemmatimonadetes; order Gemmatimonadales; family Gemmatimonadaceae; genus JAJKIV01. The sequence continues at coordinate 2,679 of DATCGG010000170.1, read as the reverse complement.
CAAGCTCGGCGTGCCGATCGTCACGCGTCATAACGAGGTCGCGCCCTGCCAGTTCGAGATGGCACCGAACTTCGAGGAGACGGACATCGCGGTCGACCACAACCAGCTCGTGATGGCGACTTTGAGAAAGGTCGCGCTGCGTCACGGCCTGCAGGCCGTGCTGCACGAAAAGCCGTTCGCCGGCATCAACGGCTCCGGCAAGCACTGCAACTGGTCGATGGCAATCACGGCGGACAACGCGCTCGACGGGACCAACCTGCTCAAGCCGGGGAAGACGCCGCATCAGAACATCCGCTTCCTCATCTTCCTCGCTGCGGTCCTCAAGGGTGTGCACAAGCACGCCGGACTGCTCCGCGCCGGCATCGGCACCTCGGGCAACGAGCATCGCCTCGGCGCCAACGAAGCGCCGCCGGCGATCATCTCGGTGTTCATGGGCGAGATGCTCACACGTCTCATCGAGAACATCGCGGCGGGCAAGGAAGCGGGCAAAGGCGCCGAGCAGCAGCTGATCAAGCTCGGCGTCGCGAAGCTGCCGGAGATCGAAAAGGACAACACGGACCGCAACCGTACGTCGCCGTTCGCGTTCACGGGCAACAAATTCGAGTTCCGCGCGGTGGGCTCATCGCAGTCGATCGCGTTCCCGATCACGCTGCTCCATGCGGCCGTGGCGGAGGCGATCGGCGAGCTGACCGATCAGCTCCGTGAGACGCTCAAGCGCACGAAGAACGTGAACGATGCCGTGATGAAGGTCGTGCGGGAGGCGTTCAAGGAGACGGGGGCAGTCCGCTTCGAGGGCAACAACTACTCGCAGGAGTGGGTGGATGACGCGAAGAAACGCGGCCTGCTGAACCTCCGTCGTACCCCCGAGGCGCTCGCGCAGCTCACCACGAAGAACGCGCGCACGGTCCTGACGAAGCTCGACATCCTCACGAAGGCGGAGATCGATTCCCGGTATCACGTGAAGCTGGAACGCTACGTCAAGGACATGCTCATCGAGCTCCACACGCTGGCGCAGATGGTGGACACGATGATCCTGCCGGCGTGCTACTCGTACCACGGCCTCCTCGCCGATGCGGCGGCGAAGGCGAAGACCGCCGGCATCTCGGTCGTCCCGCAGGTCTCGGCCGCGAACGAGGTGGGCGGGTTGATCGAGCAGCTGCGTGAGCGCCGAGCGGCGTTAGGCGCGGCGATCGAGAAAGCGGAGCACGAGCACGAGAATGTGGACGCGTGCGCGAAGCTCCTCACGTCGGAGGGCGCGGACGCCATGGGCGCGGTTCGCGAGACGTGCGATGCGCTGGAGCTCGCGGTGGGTGATGAGTTCTGGCCGCTGCCGAAGTACCGGGAGATCCTCTTCCCCGTATAATCGGTACACCGACCGGCACAAACCAAGCGGCCCACAACGACGTTGTTCGTTGTGGGCCGTTTCGTCTGCCGTCTGCCGCCTGTCACCTAACGCGGCGCAGCGTACGCCAGATTCGCGCACATCATGACATTGCTGACGTCGGTGGCACGATTCGACCAGTACACGTTCGCGTGATACGTCCCGCGTACGTTCAAGGCAATGGGAAGCTCGGTCCGCACGACAGCCGCCCCGTTGGTGCCAATGTCGATCGTCGGGAATTCGTTGACGGCGATCACCGGCGGAGTCGGAGCGCCGCAGGTTCCCTCGTACACGGCCCAGGCGATCTGAGCGCTCGTCAGCGACGTGGTAACCGAGAGCTCCACCTTCACGCGCCGCTCCTGATCCGGCACCGGAGTCAGGACAACGGCGCCGTAGCTCGACGCGCGTCCACGCGCCATCTCGGCCCCGATCACGGCGGAATTACTCTCCTGCTTGAAGTTGCCGGTCCATCGGGGAGGTCCCTTGGTGGCGGTGGTGGTGGTGGCAGCCTTGTGAGACGCACACCCGCTGCCGGCGACAAACACGAGTAACAACGCGCACTGCCGAATGACTGGCATCTTTGACGCCTCCTGGCGAGCGGTGGCGCACAAGGTACGGCAGGGGACGACCGGCGGCTACTCGGCGACCGAATGGTGATCGACCATCGCCGTCGTCGTTGCCCGACATCGGGACCGGCCATAAGATCGGGCATGCGTTCACCATGTCCAGCCCAGCAGCGGAATTCCGCGGGTTCGGGGCCCGCGACGCGAGCCCGCCAACCGTGAGCGTGGCCCGTCGCTTGAGTGGTGTCGCGCTGGCCGTGGCCGCGTGTCGAGAGCCGGTGGACGTCTCGTGGCACCAGGAAGTAGGGTATCGGTGGCGGGCGCTCGACGTGGCCAGTCGGGGCGCGCCGGGCTTCGCGCCACTCGCCGCCCGACGGAGCGGGCTCTCCCACGTCAACCAGGTGGATGACGAGCACGCGCTCGCCAACCGCAACCTCCTGATCGGCGCCGGCGTAGCGTTAGGCGACGTGGACGAGGACGGGCTGCCCGATGTCTTCCTCGCCTCGGTCGAGCGACCCGCGGCACTCTACCATAACGCGGGCGACTTCCGGTTCACCGACATCACGGCAGCCAGCAGAATCCGGACGGACAGCCTCGCAACTCTGAGCGCCACATTCGCGGACGTCAATGGCGACGGCCATCTCGACCTGCTCGTCGGCACGTTAGGTGGGCCGATCATGTTGTGGATGGGCGACGGTCACGGGCACTTCACCGACGCGACCGCGTCGAGCGGCC
>DATCGG010000169.1:0-4136 GCA_036509075.1 Gemmatimonadaceae bacterium | reverse complement strand
GAACGGGGAACCGGGAACAGTGATTCCGCTCGGAGCTACAGTTCCCGGTTCCCCGTTCCCGGTTCCCTTACAACCCATATCTCACACCAAGCTGTATCTGATACGGATTCCCCTGCTTCCTCAGCACGCCCACGTTCTCGTTCACCGTGTAGCGATAGCGCTGCGTCGCCTGGTCGAACCCCACCACGTTGAGTAGCTGCAGCTGCTGCGTCGTGGGGTTGCTGGCCGAGATGCCCTGGGGCAGGAGGTATTGCCCGCCCCACTTCGAGTTCAGCAGGTTCGCAAAGTTGTAGACGTCCACGACCAGATCCACCGCCTGTCGCCCGACCGTGAAGCGCTTGGCCCCCCGCACATCCACGCGATTGGTGAATGGCGCCGAACCGGCATTGCGATCGGCAATGCGGCCGAGGTTGTGGCGGATGTAATCCCGCGCCACGCTGTTCTTATTGTCCAGAAGCCTCCGCATCGCGGCGGCAATATCCGGGGGTGTGGACGGATCGTCGGGGTCGAACACGAACGCGAGGTCGTTGCCGCTGTAGTCGTCGCCGTTGATGTCGCCGTTCACCGTCAGCGAGAACGGCCGGCCCGACGCGCCGACGTATCGCGCGCCTAACGTCACGCCCCACCCCACTGGCATGTCCGCGAACGCCGTCACTTTGTGGCGGAAGTCGTAGTCCGACGGACCCCAGGAGCCGCTCAGGTCGCGCGGGTCGCTCTTCACCGGCGTCAGTAGCGACGCCGTGCGCGCGATGCAGCAGCTGAATGTCGACTGGTCCCGCGTGCGGTTATACGTGTACGAGCTACGCAACAGGCCTCCGCGTGGCAGCGCGAGTGAGCCGTCGACGATCGCGGTCCGAGCTCGCGCGCGACCGGTCGACACCAGCTCGAGCACGTGCGTGAACTCGGGATTCTTGTACGCGAACCGAGCCGTCGTGCGACCCGCAGCCGAAATCGTGTTCGCGGGCACGAACACCGCGCGCCCCTCCTCGTTGTCCAGCGTGAACGCGGGCGCATCGCGAAGGTTTCGGTCGAAGTACTGGTAGTTGTGACGGGTCTCCGCCGCCTGGAACGTCCCGGTCAGGGTGAGGGTCTTCATCACCCGACGCGCGTATGACGCGCTCGCCTTCCACGTCACCGGCGCTCGGAAGTCCGCCCCCATGAGGTTGATATAGGTCGGCGACGCCCCGTTAGGCACGCCAGGGACCGTCTCGAGACTCGACCGATACGCTCCATACTCTGGCTGCGGCACGGCGGCCCCGGTCTGCGTGAGATCGGCGAGCTGAAGACCATCGAAGAAGATGTTGTTCGCCTGGAGATAGTAGTGGGGCTGCGCGGTGAACGCGCCCGCACCCAGCCGCACCACGTCACGGCCGTCCGCGCGGACGTCCCAGACGATCTGGGCGCGTGGCTGTACGCCGTTCCAGTCGGTCGGCGTGTTGTCGGTCCGAATACCCAGCTTCTGCTCCACGAGCTCGTTCCGGCCAGCCGCGGTGAGAAAGCTCGTGACGTCGTACCGCAGTCCGAGTGTCGCCACGAGCTTGGGGCTTGGCCGCCACTCGGTCTGCGCGAACGCGCCCAGGTCGAGCACGTTTTGATGCGCATACGGTGGGGTGCGGAGCGGAACCTGCCGCGTGTACCGCGACGAGACGAGGTTGTCGAACGCGCCCAGCGAATCGAACTCGAACAGGCCGCCCTCGTCGGTCGGAATGAAGGTGCGGAGGTAGGTGAGCGAGTTGTCGACGCCCATGGTGACGAGCTGCTTGCCGTGCTGCCAATACGCGGTGTTGATGAGCTGGTACTGGCGCTCGCCCGACGCCTCGGGCGCGAGACGATTTCCGCCGAATTGCAAGCGAACATCGCCGGTCGTCCCGTTCGGCAGCTTCGACCGCACACGAACGAACCCGCGCGGGATGGACGTGTTCGGCGTGAGCGACCGGTCCGCGAGCGAGAACCCGAGCTTGAGCTCGTTCGAGACCGACGACGACAGCGACGACCGAACCGACAGGAGCGACTGGTTGTCGATCGACTTGCTGCTCGAGCGCGACTCGATGACGGCGATGATCTGGTCACCGACGCCGTCGTTAGGCGAGTCGGACGTGCTGAGGTTGTTCCGGAACGTCATGTGATGGCGGTCCCCGAGCTGCCAATCGAGCCGGCCGAACAGCGTGTTCGCAACCGGCTTCCGGCTGAAGATCCCGACCATCTGCGTGCCCTCCGGCACGCCGTATTTGCGCGTGAGAATGTCGAGGAAGCGATCGAGCGAATCCTTCGCGATCCCCAGGTCGATCTCGTCCTGCGGCGTCCGGATGTCCGCGATTGCGAGCGGCACGCTCGACTGCTGTCGGTCGAACGCGAGGAAGTACTGCACGCGATCCTTCACGATCGGACCGCCGAGGCTCCCGCCCATCTGCCACACCTCGGACTGTCGGAGGTCCCGCCCGCGCCCCTGATAGTCCTCGGGCGCCGAGAGCGACTCGTTGCGCGTGTAGGCGAAGATGCTGCCGGCGAGTTGGTTCGTCCCCGCCTTCGTCACGGCGCTGATCGACCCACCGCCCATCCGACCCTGCGTAACATCGTAGACGTTCGTGACGACCTCGAACTCACGGATCGCTTCCATCGAGATGGTGTACGGTCCGCGACCGAGCTCGCCGCCTCGCAACATATTCCTGGCCTGCATACCGTCGATGCGCACGTCGGTGGACGTGGCCCTCGCCCCGCCGATCGAGAACTCGCTTCCTACCGTTGGCGCCAGCGACGCGAGATCGGTGAAGTTGCGTCCCACCGCCGGCAGGTCGCTCATGGTCGTCGCGGCGATCCGCGTGCTGCCGCCGAGCCGCTGGCGATACAAGCCCGCCGTGTCCGCGCGCACGACCACCGGCGCGAGCGTCGTGGTTCGCGCGACGAGCGTGAAGTCGACCCGCACGTGCACGCCTAACGTCAGCAGGTAACCCGATTTCGTGACGGGCTCGAGCCCAACGCGACGGGCCGTCACGTCGTACGGCCCACCGAGGGGAAGCTGCGCGAACACGTAATACCCGGCGGTGGTGGATCGCGTGCTGCTCGCGAACCCGGTCGACACGTTGCGCACCGAAACGATCACGTCCCCGATCGGCGCACCGTTCTCGGCGACGACTCGGCCCCGGATCGCGGCGTCGGTTCCCTGGGCGTCTGCCGGACACCACGCCAGGAGGATGAGGAATGCGAGTGCGAGCGCCGCCAGGCCGACGACGCGGGAGAACGACGGTTTGGAACTACTCTCGGGCATGCTCGACTCGGCGTTTTGAGGTCGCTTAGCCGCCGAATCTACAGCCTGCCAGGAGTTTTAGGAAACGCTAGAGAACGTTAAGGATGAGTCTATTCTGGGGCCTGACCGCCTGTCGCCGGCCCCCAGCCGCCGGGTCAGATCCTGTCATCTGACTCCTGGGGACGACTCCTTGGCCACCATGACTTCAGTGGACTTGACGACGGCCAAGACGTCGTCCCCCTTCGCGAGCCCGAGCCGCTCGGCGGACGATCGCGTGATGATGGCGACCAGGTCCTGATCGCCGATCCGGATGATCACTTCCGCCATCACCCCGTCGGCACGGATTTCAGCGATGGATCCGCGGAGCTGATTCCGGGCGCTGATCTCGATGCCGGACGATACCTCGAGATCGAGCGGCCGGCGTGCCTGGCTGCGTGCCTCGATGAGCTCACGCCGCCGGAAGAGCCATTTCCGGCCGTACCGAACGGCGGGCAGCTTCCCGTCGCGAGCGAGCTGTTGTACTCGCTTGACGTGCATATGGAGCAGCGCTGCTGCATCCTGGGCGGTGATAAGGTCGTCCATGACGTTCATTTTACTCTAGTTTGCGCGGCGTGGCGAACGCGTGCGTTCGCCGGTGCGGATACCTAACGACCCAGCTGTTCACCGAGACGGCGCATGACCGGTCGTATCCGATTGCTCGCGTGGATCTATCTGGTCATGTGCGGAATCGCTCTGGCCGTCGGGACCGTCGTGTTGATCGGGCTTCTGCTCTCGCGAGACCCGGCGCGTGACAGCGCACTCCTCTTCGTTGGCCCCCTCTTCCTGGCGATGGCAGTGCTCTTCTTTCTGCCAGGCGTGATCGGCGGCGTCGGCCTGCTGCGCGGGAAGGCCT
>DATCGG010000168.1:0-3287 GCA_036509075.1 Gemmatimonadaceae bacterium | reverse complement strand
CCGTCTGTTAAGGTTGGCTCCGGCATACTCCCAGGAATTGCGCTCACGGCGCGTGGCCCGGTCCGGTGTATGCACTATGCGGAGTGGGCACAGGCGCTTCGATCCGACCACACGCGGCCGCGGTCCGGGCCCACCGCCATGCATCGACTCCGAATCGCTCAGGTAACGGAGTATTACTATCCGCACCTCGGCGGAATCTGCGAGCACGTTCATTTTCTCGCGCGCGAGGCGCGGCTTCGCGGCCATCACGTCGACATCATCACCTCCAATCTCGCCGGAGCCGTCGACTCGCCGGATGTCATTCGCGTCGGGCGGAGTGTTCCCGTCTACGGCAATGGCTCGCTGGCGCGCATCACGGTCGGGCACGCGCTGAGACGCCAGGTGCGCGATGTCCTGCGGGAGGGCGCATATGACATCGTGCACGTCCATGCGCCCCTCGCCCCCGTGCTGCCAGTGCTCGCGGTCGACGAGGCCGAGTGCCCGGTCGTGGGTACGTTCCACACCTACTTCGAGTATTCGGTCGGCTACACGCTCGGACGTCGCTATTTTCAGCGTCGCATGGACCGCCTCGCCGCGGCCGTTGCCGTCTCGCCGACCGTCGTCGAGGCTCACGAACGTTATTTCGAGACCGAGTGGACGCACATCCCGAACGGCGTAGACACCCAGTTCTTTTCGCCGAATGCTCCGCGACCGATGAGCATCCGCGCCGACGTTCCCTCGGTGCTCTTTCTCGGACGTTTCGATCCACGAAACGGGCTCGCGTCGCTCATCGATGCGTTCAAACGCATTCGCGGCCCGGGCCGTCCGGCGCAGCTGGTCATCGTCGGCGACGGGCCGCTTCGCAGCCACTACCGCCGGCTCGCGGCGGGCGATCCCGACATCACGTTCGTGGGTGCCGTGCTTGGCGAGCGGCCAGAGTACTACGCGAATTGTTCTCTCTACGCCTGCCCGACAACGAAAGCCTCATTCGGCATTACGCTGCTCGAGTCGATGGCGTGCGGAACACCGATCGTGTGCTCGGACCTGAATGGCTTCCGCAACGTCGTCGCGCACGAGCGAGAAGCCTTGCTCGTACCGTGCGGCGATGCCGGCGCCCTGGCGGATGCGCTCGCGACGATGCTCGACGACGACGCGATGAGGGCGCGCCTGGGCGCCGTCGGACGCCAGCGGGCACTGTCGTATGGGTGGCCGCGGGTCAGCGACATGATCCTGGGTCTGTACGCGCGGATTCTCGGCGCGGAACGTATCGCCGCGTGAACGCCCGATGATCGGCACGATTGCGTCCGCCGCAGTCGTGTCGGTCGGGGCGCTCGCCTGGGGCGCCTTCGAGCGCAACAGTCCACTGTTCGGGCGCGTCCAGCGCCGCTTACCGGGCGACGCCCCGATCGCGGCGTTGACGTTCGATGATGGTCCGAATCCCGAGGCAACGCCAGCGATCCTCGACGCGTTAGGCGTGGAAGGGGTCGCCGCGACGTTCTTCGTGCTGGGGCGTCACGCCGATCGGTGGCCGGTAATCGTCGAACGCACCAGGGCCGAAGGTCACGTGGTGGGGAACCACGGCTACCACCATCGGAAGCTGGTTTGGCGGTCGCCGAGCTATGTTCGCGACGACATCGTGCTCGGCGCGGCCGCCATCGAGCGGGCCGGCGGCGCGCGTCCGCGCTTGTTCCGCGCGCCACACGGCCAGCGGAATCCGTGGGTTTCCCCCATCGCGCGCAGCGAGGGACAGCGGACCGTTGGCTGGACGCTCGGCGTGTGGGACACGGCGCGACCGGGGGCGGAGGTGATCGCCGGACGCGTCATCCGCGGCACACGGCCTGGGTCCATCGTACTCCTGCACGACGGTGACGGGTACGATCCCGCCGGCGATCGGATGCAGACCGCACGCGCGCTGCCGCAGATGATCCGCGGGCTACGAGACCGCGGCTATTCCTTCGTGACGCTGGCCACGCCGTGAGCGGTTCTGGCGCGAAGCGGCGTTGGCTTCACTGGGCGGTGCCCGCCGCGACGATCGTCCTGCTGGCATTGTTCGCGCGCAAGGTGGACTGGGCAAACGCCTGGAGCGCGATAGCGCACGCCGACCCGGTGTTGTTAGGCCTCGCAACCATCGCGAACCTTGGCACACTCGTGGTGAAGGGAGTTCGATGGACGCTGTTCCTGGATGCCGTAGGCATTCACGGAACCGGCCAGGCCCTTCGCACCACGTTCGCCGGGCATGCGCTCAACAACGTGCTGGTGGCGAATGGCGGGGATGCCGTACGCGTAGCGGCAACGGCGCGGAACAGCAAAGTGTCCAGTGCCACCGTCCTGGCAACGCTCGCGATCGACAAGCTCTGTGATCTCGTGAGCTACGCGGCGCTGTTCGCGATCGCTGCTATCTGGCTGCCGCTGCCACCACTACTCGCCCGGTGGCGAACCGCCGCGCTGATCGCCCTCGCTCTCATGGCGATCGCCCTCGCGGGACTCGTCCTGTGGAGGCCCAAGCGTTCGCACAGCGAAGGACTCGTTGCGGCGGAGCAGCGGCTGGTCGAGCGGGCACGCAACTACTGGCGCCGGCTCACCGCAACGTCGGCCGAGCTCGCGACGGGGCGGCGGCTCGCAATCGCCGTGGGCCTTTCATTCGTCGCGTGGGCGGGGCAGTGGGCCACGTTCCACTACGCCGCGCACGCTGCAGCGTTCCCCACCACAGCCGCGGACTCGCTGCTGGCGCTCCTTGTCGTCAACTTGAGCTTCGTCGTGCGTTTGACGCCGGGAAACGTCGGCGTCTTCCAATTGCTCTACGCGCTCGCGGCAACGTCGACAGGCTTGGACAAGGATTCCGCCGTCGCCGTGGCGTTCCTGATTTCGCTCATCCAGTACATTCCGGTGACGATCATCGGCTTGTTGCTCGCCCGCTCCCTGACAACCGGCGCGCGCGCCTCCGGTGTCACGTCGGCCATGGACGCCACCACGCCCAAGAGCGAACAAAGTATGGCCGTCGGTGGCGAGCGCCGCCGACGAACCTAACGTGACGCAAGGCGCCGACCGATCCAGGGTATTCCTCGTGCGCCGGCTGCCGGCGGCGATCGAGACGAAGCTGCGCGAAAGGTACGACGTCGAGGTGAACGCCACCGACGAGACGTATCCGGTGGCTCGGTTGGTCGAGGTCGCGCGGAGCTTCGACGCGATCGTACCGACAGTCGTCGATGACGTTCCGGCAGCGGTGTTCGCGACCCAACCGCTTCGAGTGCGTATCATCGCGAACTACGGCGTGGGCTTCGATCGCATCGATCTCGCGGCCGCCCGAG
>DATCGG010000167.1:0-17266 GCA_036509075.1 Gemmatimonadaceae bacterium | reverse complement strand
TAATCTACCGGAAACAGTACAACCTCGGCATCGCCGTCGCGCTCGACTGGGGGCTCATCGTCCCGGTGATCAAGCGCGCCGACGAACTGTCGCTGGTGGGCCTAACGAGACAGCTCAACGACCTCGCGAACCGCGCTCGCGCCAAGAAACTCCGCCCCGAGGAAGTCCAGGACGCGACGTTCACGATCACAAACCCGGGCGTGTTCGGATCGCTGATGGGCACCCCGATCATTCCGGTTCCGACGACCGCGATACTCGGCATCGGCGCCATCGAGAAGCGCCCGAAGGTCCTGACGGGACCGGACGGTGAGGACACGATCGCGGTTCGTACGTGCGCGTACTTCTCGTTGTCCTTCGACCACCGTGTGATCGACGGAGCCGTCGCGGATCAGTTCCTTGCGACGGTGAAGAAGGCGCTGGAGTCGTATCCGGAAACCGTTGGCTGACGATTCGATCCATGGCGAGGGCGCTCACGATCGAGCGATCGAAGGTCTCGCGTCACGAGCGCGACGCGTATTTCGCCGGACTCCGCGAGCGGCGCGATCGGCTGCGCGCGGCGTCGTGTAACTTCTGGGTGTATGAAGACCCGTCCGAGCCAGGTCTCTTCGTCGAGTTCACCGAAGCGCGCGACGTCAGCACGCTCACGGCCGCACGAGTCTCCGTGTTCGATTCCGATCCCGGCGCACCCATCCTGACCGAAGTGGAGCTTTCCTGATCATGCCAACGCGGACCATCAGTGCCGACGGAAAGGAATGGCGCGTGTTTCCTTCCGGGTACGTCACGCAGAACGAGCACGACGAGTTCGGCATCATGTTCATTGCCGGCACCGGCGACCAACGTGAGGTGCGGGTGACGCGATACTCGCCGCAGGGCGCTCGGTCGCGCGAACAGTCGCTCGCCGAGCTGTCCGACAACGAGTTGATGCGTTTGTTAGGTGAGTCGCAGCCGAGCTTCACGTCGCCAGAAGCCGGCTACACGAAGTGAGCGGCGCAGCGGCCCGCGTCGGCGGGCCCGGAGGGCCGCATGTCGACTTGCACGCGCACTCGACAGCGTCCGATGGTTCCAAATCGCCGACGGCGGTGGTTGCGGCGGCGAAGGCAGCGGGGCTCTCCGCCATCGCGCTCACCGATCACGACACGATGGACGGCGTTGCCGAGGCGGTCGCTGCGGCGGACGCCTTCGGGATTCGTGTCGTGCCAGGTGTCGAGTTGAGCGCCACCGACGATCAGCGCGAAGTTCACCTGCTCGGTCTGCACATTCAGCGGCAGGGCGCCATCGAGGAGTCGCTCCGGGCGTTTCGCGAGTGGCGCCACGCACGTGCAATCCAGATCGTGGAGAAGCTCAACGCGCTGGGAGTTCCGATCGCGTTCGAGGATGTCCTGGCTCGTGCTGGTGACGGGGCGATCGGTCGCCCACACCTCGCCCGCGTGCTCATCGACGGCGGCTGGGCACGCGACTCGCGCGACGCCTTCGATCGCTACCTGGGCGCTGGCAAACCCGCGTTCGTTCCCAAGCACCAGCTGTCCGTTGGCGACGCCATCGCGCTCGTTCATGCCGGCGGTGGCCTCGCCGTCGTCGCGCACCCGGGTCCGGACGGTCGACGTGAGACGATCGAACGGTACGTCGCTTTGGGACTCGATGGCCTGGAGATTCGACACCCGGGGCATACGACGGAGGACACGAACAGGCTCGCCGCTCTCGCGGAATTCTTCGCGCTCGTGCCCAGCGGTGGCTCCGACTGGCATGGGGCGGTAGAGGGGCCGCGAGTACTCGGTGTCATGCGCGTGCCGCTGCCATGGCTGGAACAGCAGGACGCGCGCGTGGAAGTGCGTCGCAGCGCTGGCGCATTGGCCTAGCGTTCCGTCGATGGATCTCGCCAATCGCATTGGGCTCGTCACGGGCGCGGGACGCCGGGTGGGGCGCGCAATTGCGACTGCGCTCGGCGGCCGCGGGATGCACATCGCCGTGCACTACAATGGCTCGGCCGAGGGCGCGCGTGAAACGGCCGCCGAGATTCAGCGGCTAGGCGGCAAGGCGACGTTGTTCCAGTCCGACCTCAGCACGCCGTCGGGGCCCGCGGCGCTCGTCGACGAAGTCGCTCGTACGCTCGGCGGCCTCGATGTGTTGGTGAACTCCGCGGCGATCATGCAGCGGACCCCGATCGAGTCGGTGACACCGGCCCAGTGGGACGCGACGTTCGCCATCAACTCGAGAGCGCCGTTTTTCGCGGCGATCGCGGCGCACCGCCATATGGCCCCGAAGGGCGGGGCAATCGTGAACATCGCCGACCTCGCCGCCCTCGAGACGTGGCCCGCGTACATCCCGCATGGGCTGTCGAAAACCGTCGTCGTTCAGATGACGCGAGCCCTCGCGAAGACCCTCGCGCCGGCGGTACGCGTCAACGCGGTAGCACCCGGGGTGATCCTGTTGCCTGAGGGATGGCAACAGGATGTCGGCGAGCGCCTGCGTCAAACGACGCCGCTCAAGCGCCTGGGCTCGGCGAACGATGTTGCCGGTGCCGTGATTTATCTCCTGGAGGCCGACTACGTGACCGGCGAGACGATTGTCGTAGATGGCGGGCGGCACGTTCGTCGCTGACGGGTGGTCTGGCCCCGGATGGTAGAATTCGAGAGCAACCTGAACCCTGACTTCCGTGGACACGCGCTCCCCCGAAACGCTCGTCATCATTGGCTCCGGACCGTCGGCGTGGACTGCCGCGATTTACGCGGCACGCGCGAACTTGCGCCCCGTGGTGTACGAGGGTGAGCCGTCGCGGGAGATGATTCCTGGCGGTCAGCTGATGTACACGACCGAGGTGGAGAACTACCCCGGATTCATCGACGGCGTCACCGGGCCGGAGCTCATGGAGAAGCTGCGCGCGCAGGCGATCCGGTTCGGCACGCGGGTGGAGCAGGAGAACATCGCGTCGGTCGAGTTCGGCCAGCACCCGTTCCGTCTCAAGCCGTCGTACAGCGACGAGATCGAGGCGTTGACGGTCATCATCGCGAGCGGTGCGCGCGCAAACTGGCTGGGCGTGCCTAACGAGGAGCGTCTCGCCCAGATGGGTGGCGGCGTCTCGGCCTGTGCCGTCTGCGACGGCGCCCTGCCCGCGTTTCGCGACAAAGTGCTCGCCGTCGTGGGCGGCGGCGACTCGGCAATGGAGGAGGCGCTCTACCTGACGAAGTTCGCCAATGAAGTTCGGCTGATTCACCGGCGCGACGAGCTCCGGGCGTCGCGGATCATGGCCGACCGCGTACTCAAGCATCCCAAGATCAAGCCGGTCTGGAACTCGCGGGTCGTCGAGGTGCTCGGCTACGACGCAATTACCGGTATCCGTGTGGAGAACACCGTCACAGGCGAAAAGACGGACATGGCGGTGGGTGGACTGTTCATCGCGATCGGCCACACGCCTAACACGGCATTTCTCAACGGCCAGCTCGAGCTCACGCGACACGGGTATATCAAGACGCCCAAGGCCTGGCGCACGGCGACGAGCGTGGCCGGTGTGTTCGCCGCCGGCGACGTCATGGACGACTACTATCGCCAGGCGATCACGGCGGCGGGCACGGGATGCATGGCGGCGCTCGAAGCCGAGCGGTGGCTCGCCCATCTCGGGCTCGGCGAGTCGCCGGTGCTCGAGACTGCGGAGGCGCCGGTCAATCTCACGCAGGAATGGAAAGCGTTGTGAGCGTCTCGGTCTCCGGGCTGACCGTCGGTGCGTTTCAGGAGAACTGCTATCTCCTGATGGCGCCGGGTGGGGCCGAGTGCGCCATCATCGATCCTGGAGCAGAGCCAGAGCGTATCATCGCGGCCGTCGAACGCTCCGGCGCCGACCCAGCGGCGATCTGGCTCACGCACGCCCACCTCGATCACGTCGGCGCCATCTCGGGCCTTCGTCGCCGATGGGACATTCCCGTCTATCTGCACCCGCTCGACGAGCCGCTATACGCGATGGCATCGCGTCAGGCGGCGCTGTACGGCCTGCCGTTCGAGCAGCCCGATCCTCCGGATCGCGCGTTAGGCGACGGTGACGTGCTCGCGCTCGCGGGGCTCCGCATGACCGTCATGCACGCCCCCGGGCATGCGCCGGGTCACGTCGTGTTCCATGGGCACGGAATCGTGCTGGTTGGGGACTGCCTGTTCGCCGGATCCATCGGCCGCACCGACCTCCCGATGTCGAACCCGCGGGACCTTGCGCTATCGCTCGATCGCATCGTCGCGCTCCCGGATGCCACAGTGGTGTACGCGGGGCACGGGCCCGCCACGACGATCGGCGCGGAGGCGGCGACGAACCCGTTCCTCACGGGTGTAGCGCGGATCGTCGGCGCGTGAGCCGCGCGGGCGTCGTCTCGATACTCCTCTCGGCGTGGTTGGGTGCTGCCGTGCTGGTCACGACGGTGGTTGCGCCAGCCGCGTTCGCCGTCCTGCCCTCGCGCACGTTGGCTGGTGCGCTGGTGGGGCGAGTCCTTCCCGTTTTGTTCATTGCCGGCCTTGTCGTCGCCCTCGCCTCGCTCTCGCTGGACAGCGGCGACCACGGGCGAGCGATCCGCGTTAGGCGCGCGATGCTCATTGTCGCTGCGGTGTCGTGCGCCGCGGCACAATTCGCGGTGGCACCGCGCATCGAGCGCGTGCGAAAGGAGATCGCCGGGCCAGTCGAGCAGCTTTCGCCGGACGATCCCCGCCGGGCAGCGTTCGGCCGCCTCCATGCCGCGAGCGTCGCCTGGCTCGGCGTCGCGATGGTGGCTGACGTCACCACCCTGATTCTCGTCTCACTGAGGAAATGGTCATGACGAACGACACGCGAACCGAGAAGGACCCCCTCGGCCCGCTCCCGGTCCCGAGCGATGCGCTCTACGGTGTCCAGACCGTTCGCGCGGTCCAGAACTTTCCGATCAGCGGTGTACGGCCGTTGTGGCCGCTCATGCGGTCGCAGCTGTGGATCAAGAAGGCTGCGGCGCTCACGCATCGGGAGACCGGGCGGCTCGACGCGCGGTCGGCAGACGCGATCGTCCGGGCCGCTGACGAGGCACTCGATCGAAAGCACGACGCGCAGTTCATCGTGGATCCGTATCAGGCCGGCGCCGGCACGTCGCTCAACATGAACGTGAACGAGGTGCTCGCGAATCGCGCGAACGAGCTCCTCGGCGGGAAGCGCGGCGAGTACAAGCCGGTGCATCCGAACGATCACGTGAACATGGCGCAGTCCACGAACGACACCATTCCGACGAACATCCGGCTGTCGATTCTCGCCGAGCTGCCAACGCTCGTCGGTGCGTTCGAGACACTGCGCGATGCGCTGGCGGAAAAGGGACGCGAGTTCGACCACATCGTGAAGGCCGGGCGAACACACCTCCAGGACGCGATGCCCATCCGGCTCGGCCAGGAGTTCACGGCCTACGCCGGCTCCATCAGCCGCGCGATTCGCAGAGTGCAGGAGGCCGCGGACTATCTTCGCGATCTGGGAATCGGCGGAAGCGCGGTCGGAACGGGCGTGACGGTCGAGAAGGAATACCCGGAGCTGATGAACAAATACCTGAAGCAGATCACAGGGCTCGACCTGCGCGTTGGCGAGGATCGGATTCAGCTGATGCAGAGCATGGGCGACCCGGCCGCCTTCAGCGCAACGTTGCGCGGCCTCGCGATCGATCTGAGCAAGATCGCGAGCGACCTCCGACTCATGGTCATGGGCCCGCGAACCGGCATCAACGAGATAGCGCTTCCGGCGGTGCAGCCCGGCTCGTCGATCATGCCCGGAAAGATCAATCCCTCCATCCCCGAGATGGTGAACCAGGTCTGCTTCCAGGTCATTGGCTGCGATACCACAGTTGCGATCGCGGCCGAACATGGTCAGCTCGAGCTCAACGTGATGATGCCCGTGATCGGGCATAACATCCTGCTCTCGATGACGATTCTGACCAACGCAGCCCGCGTCCTCGCCGAGCGAACCGTGAAAGGCATCACGGCGAATGAGGAGATGTGCTCGTACTGGGTCGAGCGGTCGGCCGCCCTCGCGACGGCTCTCATGCCTCACATCGGCTACGCCCGCGCGGCGGAGATCAGCAAGCAGTCGGTGAAGGAAGGCGTTCTGATTCGTGACCTCGTCAAGCGGGACAAGCTTCTTCCCGACGAGCAGATCGACGACGTGCTGGATCTCAGGAAGATGACCGAGATCGGTGTGCCCGGTGGGGCCCACAGCGTGAGCGCGGGCGGATAGGATGGCCCTCACACTCCGTGCGAGCGGGCTGTAACTTTCCGTCGTGCGGATTACCACGTGGGCAGAATACGGGCTGATTTGCGCCCTCCATCTCGCGAAGCGGGCGGGCGAAGGACCGATTACCGGGCGTGATATTGCGGCCGGGGAGCGGCTGCCGGCCGATTACGTCGAGCAGATTCTGCTGCGTCTGCGGCGGGCCGGTCTCGTGAACAGCACGCGAGGCGCGCGCGGTGGCTACTCGCTCTCCAAGGCGCCGGAAGACATTTCCGTCCGCGAGGTGATCGCGGCGTCAGAGCTCGCGACGTTCGACCTGCACTGCGTGAGTCACCCGGTCGGCGAAGAGCGGTGCTCAGAAGCGCAAAGCTGCAGCATTCGGCCGGTCTGGATGCTCTTGCAGCGCAAGATCGACGACGTGCTCGAGAGCGTGCATCTCGGCGACCTCCTCGTCGACGAGCGCACGGTGCGGCAGCGCGTTGGTCTTCCCGTTCTCACGGTCTGACGCCACCACGCCGTCGCGCCATGGCCCCTCCGTTTCTTGCGGCGTGGCGAGAGCAGCGTCGCCTGCGGAGAAGCGCCGCATCGTACGTGCGCACGCTGCTGACCGACCCGGACGACGGTGACGTATCCTGGCTGAGCGACGTCGCCACGCGCGGGGATTCGGATCGCGCGCGGTGGGAGCTCCGATACGCGCGGCGCGCAACCGGGCTTCTCTCTGCGGCGAGGGACGCGCTCGACGATCGAACCGCGTCGGCGGTCGCTCGTGAGCTCGGCGAGAGCTGGTCGAAGGATCCGAACATTGCGGCCGATATGCGGCACGCAGCCGAACAGCAGTTCAACGCCCGGCTCCGAACCCTCGGACAGGCGATCAACGCCCGCTCGTCGCCGGAACCGACGGGTGCTCGGTTGGGCAAGGCGTTGCTGTTCGTGGCCGGCTTGTCCTTCCCCACGAAGTCCGACATCGAACGAGCTGGAGCGATCGTCTCTCGCTATCTGGAGCAGGCGAACGAGGCGCTGCGCAAGGCGTTCGGCACCGCGACACTGCCGGAGAACGTGCCCCCATCCGCGATTCAGACAGGGAGTCCGCCGCCGCGCCGTTGATGTAGCGAGGGGTCAGCGTCGTCGATCGATGCGATCACGACTCTGACCCTTCGAACGTGCCACTCGACGTCGGCGATCTCTCGCAAGTGCCGAAGGGGGGACTCGAACCCCCACGGGCTATCGCCCACTGCACCCTGAATGCAGCGCGTCTACC
This sequence comes from Gemmatimonadaceae bacterium, assembly GCA_036509075.1. Classification (GTDB taxonomy): domain Bacteria; phylum Gemmatimonadota; class Gemmatimonadetes; order Gemmatimonadales; family Gemmatimonadaceae; genus JAJKIV01. The sequence goes on along the minus strand of DATCGG010000167.1, from coordinate 9,800 downwards.
AGTTCCACCACTTCGGCGAGGGAGCCGAAACGTATTGGAGCCCCTGGGGAAAGGCAACGCTGCGACGAGCGTGCGCTGCAGCACTTTGCCCACGCGGTTGGCGCTCCTATTCTTGGTTCGGACGAGTGAAGACGGATTGCCAGTCGGGCCACCGAGCCTGCGGTAACGAACGGAGCAGATGGCGCAGACAGAGAAACAGGATGACCGGCATGTGGTCGCGCGGAACAAGCGCGCGCGCCACGACTACCACATTCTGGACAGCTGGGAAGCCGGGCTCGTCCTCACCGGTACCGAGGTCAAGTCGCTGCGCGATGGCAAGGCGACGATGGCCGACGCATACGCGGTAGTGAAGGACGGTGAGGTGTTTCTGCTGAACCTGCACATCTCGCCCTACGAGAAGGGCAATCAGTTCAACCATGAGCCGACGCGCACACGAAAGCTGCTGCTGCACCGCAAGGAGATCCGCCGGTTGATCGGATCCGTGGAGCGCCAGGGCCTCACGCTCATTCCGCTCGAGCTGTACTTCCGCGGCGGCGTCGCGAAGGTCAGCATCGCGTTAGGCAAGGGGAAGAAGCTGCACGATAAGCGGGCAGACGACCGCAAGCGAACCGACGAGCGCGAGATGGCGCGCGTGGCGCGGGTGCGATGATCATCGCAGTCGCCTTGCTTCTGCAGCAGGCTGTTGGCCAGCCGTTGTCGAACGTCACCGTCCGGAATGGCGAGAAGGCGACGACGGTCTCGGTATCGCTCATCGACCGTGGCCCGGTCGTGTCGGCCGACGCTCTCGCGGCGGCGCTCGCTGGTCAGATCGAGACCCGCTCCCGGGATGAGTACGTCGTCGCCGTGGCGGGCGTACGGGTTGCGGTGACGCCGGGCGTGCCGTTCGTGCGTGTCGGCGACCAGACGGTGCCGCTGGCGGCCGAGCCGGTGGTGCGTGACGGGGCGCTCTATCTCCCCTATTCGTTCGTCAGCGACTTTTTGCCGCGCGTTGCCACCGGGGTCACGTTCGACAGTCGGCGCGGCATCCTGCAGCGCCAGATCACGACGCCTTCGCCGGTGCCTGGAAAGGCACGGAGTCTCACTGTCGTGGTGGATGCGGGGCACGGCGGCCCCGATCGCGGGATGCGTGGTCCGATCGGGGCAAGCTGGGAAATACGAGAAAAGGACATCACGCTCGACGTTTCGTTGGCACTGCGCGACGCGCTGCAGGCGCGTGGCGTCTCCGTGGTTATGACGCGATCGACGGACACGCTGATCGCGCTGAGCGACCGCGGACGGATAGCGAACGCGAAGAAAGGCGACGTGTTCCTGTCGATCCACGTGAATGCCGCTAATCCGAACTGGAAGCAGCCCGGTGCGGCGCGCGGCTTCGAGACCTATTTTCTATCGGAAGCCAGGACGGAGGATGCTCGCCGCGTGGAAGCGATGGAAAACGAGGTGGTGAAGTACGAGATCTCACACGACGTCGCTGCCAACGATCCACTGAGCTTCATCGTCCACGACATGGAGCAGAACCAGCATCTGCGCGAATCGAGCGAGCTCGCAGCAACCGTTCAGCGCTCGCTCGCGAAGATGCATCCCGGCCCGGACCGCGGAGTGAAGCAGGCTGGCTTTCGTGTGCTGGTGACGGCGTTCATGCCGGCGGTGCTCGTCGAGATCGGTTTTGGGACGAACCCCGCTGAGGCCCGGTATCTCCGCGATCCGCAACGACAGCGCGAGATCGCTGCGTCCATCGCCGATGCGACCATGCAGTATCTCGCGGGTTACCAGCGGCGAACGAACGCCGCGATCCAGTGAGCGAGTCGGACGCGCGAGCGCCACGTGGCCTGCTCGCCGTGGAGTTTTGCGACGTTCGGTTCCAGAACCCGATTCTGCTCGCCGCCGGCACCGCCGCCTATGGCGAAGAGCTCGACGAGGTGGTCAACCTCGATCGTCTCGGTGGCGTCATCACGAAGGCGGTGAGTCTGGAGCCGAGATTCGGCGCGCCAGCGCCTCGCGTCGCCGAATTCGACGGCGGGATGATCAACGCGGTGGGGCTGGCGAATCCCGGGGTTGCCGAGGTTCGCGAGCGTCACCTGCCATGGATGGGCCGCGCGCTGCCTAACGCGCGCACGATCGTCAACGTGATCGGGTTCCAGACGGACGAGTTTCCACGCGTCATCCAGCAACTCGAGGGCGCACCGGTTCACGGGTTCGAGCTGAACGTCAGCTGCCCGAACACGAAGGCCGGCGGCACCGAGTTCGGCGCCGACCCGTGCGCGCTTCGCGAGGTCGTGTCGGGCGCCAGGGCGGTGACCGGTCTTCCGCTGATCGTGAAGCTTTCCCCGACGCTGACTGACATCGGCGGCGCCGCCAGGACCGCGGTCGAGGCAGGGGCCGACGCGATCAGCGTCGTGAACACCATCCCCGGCCTGGCCATCGACGTCGAGCGCCGGCGTCCAGCGTTAGGCTATGGTACCGGCGGCGTGAGCGGACCGGGGCTGCTTCCGGTGGGCGTGTTGGCGACGTGGAAGGTCCGGAAGGCGACACACGTGCCGATCATCGGGATTGGCGGCATCAGCAGCGTCGACGCCGTTCTGCAGTATCTCATTGCCGGCGCGTCACTGGTCGCGATCGGAACCGGGGCACTTCGCGATCCACGACTGCCGGAGCGCCTCGTGAAGGGGCTCGATGCATGGTGTCGCGATCACGGGGTCCGCGCTCTCTCCGACCTCACCGGCACTCTCGAATGGCAAGCATGAGAACGACGCCGATCGTTGCGCTCGACGTAGCGTCCGCCGACTCAGCCATGCGCGTCGTCGAGTCGCTCGGCGACCGCTGTCGATTCTACAAGATCGGCAGCGAGCTGTTCACCGCGGCCGGCCCCGTCGTGGTGCATCGGGTGCGTGACACCGGCTGCGACGTTTTTCTCGACCTCAAGCTCTACGACATCCCGAACACGGTGCGCGGCGCCGCGCGTTCCGCCGCGGGCCTCGGTGTTCGACTGCTGACCGTGCACGCGTCGGGCGGCGTGCCGATGATTGAAGCGGCGGTCGAGGGAGGGGGCGACGCGACTGCAATCCTCGCCGTAACCGTGCTGACGTCGTTCGACGAGGCAGCACTCGCTGAAGCGACCGGCAGACCCCATGTGGTCGCGAGCGAGGAGGTGACCAGACTGGCCGAGTTGGCAGCGCGCGCTCGCGCGCACGGAGTCGTGTGCTCAGGAGCCGAATCGGCTGCAGTCCGAGCCAAGTTCGGTGATGCGCTCGCGGTGCTTGTGCCTGGGATCCGAATGGCAGGCAGCGCTACTCACGATCAGCGGCGCGTCGTGACTCCCGCGGAGGCGTCGGCGGCGGGTGCCCGGTACATCGTCGTGGGGCGGGCGGTGACGGCAGCTCCCGACCCGCGTGAGGCGATGGATCGAGTCCTGGACGAGCTGACGTCCGTCGCCGTCTAGGAAAAGCAGGCAAGGTTCATCCCTTGCAGAACGGGGCTAAGCCCGTTAATCTGAGTGTCTTGGCCGAAATTTCCTTTGTTTTGAGTGGAGCGCCCTGTGAAAGTTCGCAGCAGCGTAAAGCCGATCTGTGAGCACTGCCGAGTGGTGAAGCGCAGCGGCGTCACGCGGATCATTTGTAAGCGAAACCCCAAGCATAAGCAGCGGCAAGGGTAGACTATGGCTCGAATTGCTGGCGTTGATCTCCCGCGTGACAAAAAGGTCGAGGTCGGTCTCACGTACATCTTCGGAATCGGCCGCCCAACGGCGCGGAAGATTCTGCAGACCACTGGCGTGAGCGCCGACCTTCGTGTCCGCGATCTCAACGACGCCGACGTGAATCGACTTCGACAGGCGATCGAGCGCGACTATCGCGTCGAGGGCGCGCTCCGGACTGAAGTCGCCATGAACATCAAACGCTTGATGGACATCGGATCCTATCGCGGGATTCGCCATCGCCGCGGTCTGCCGGTTCGCGGTCAGCGCACGCACACGAATGCCCGCACCAAGAAGGGCCCACGCCGCGCGATCGCCGGCAAGAAGAAGGTGACCAAGTAGTCCTATGGCAACTGCGAAAAAGAGCAAGCGCGTCATCGAGGCAGAAGGCGTCGCCCATATCAGCGCGACGTTCAACAATACGACGATCACCATCACCGACGCGCATGGCAATGCGGTGTCGTGGGGCTCGTCAGGCAAGGCTGGGTTCAAAGGCTCCAAGAAGTCCACGCCGTTCGCCGCCACTGTCGCCGCGGAGCAGGCAGCGCGTGAAGCGATGTCGCTCGGCGTCCGTCGCGTGCATGTGCGCGTGCAGGGCCCCGGCTCAGGCCGTGAGTCGGCGATTCAGGCTCTCGCCGCCGCCGGTCTTCAGGTGAAGTCGATCAAGGACGTCACGCCGATTCCGCACAACGGCTGCCGTCCGCCGAAGCGCCGGAGGGTCTGACCGTGGCTCGCTATACAGGTCCCAGCTGCCGTCAGTGCAGGCGTGAAGGAACGAAGCTCTTCCTCAAGGGCACGAAGTGCTTCACCGAGAAGTGTCCCGTCGAGCGTCGCCCGTATGCACCTGGTCAGCACGGCCAGAACACGGCGCGCCGTCGCAAATCATCGGAGTATTCGAAGCAGCTCCGCGAGAAGCAGAAGATCAAGCGCATCTACGGCGTGAGCGAGCGGCAGTTCCGAAACACGTTCGAGCGCGTGGCGACGCTGCCCGGCATCACCGGTCACAACCTTCTCGCAGCACTTGAGAGTCGGCTGGACAACGTGGTGTACCGCATGGGCTTCGCCGCGAGCCGCAAAGCCGCGCGTCAGCTCATTCGGCACCGTCACGTCGAGATCAATCAGAAGACGGTCGATGTGCCGAGCTACCTCGTGGATCCCGGCGAGGAGGTGCGCGTGCGCATGAAGTCGCGGGAGATGGCATCGATCATGTCTGCGATGGACCAGTCCACCCGCGGCGCCCCGCTTTCGTGGATCGCCGTGGACCGCGACACGTTCAGCGGACGAATGCTCGAGCGCCCCGCGCGCACAAGCATCCCGATCGCGGCGCAGGAGCAGTTGGTCGTAGAGTTGTACTCGAAGTAAGCAGGGAACAGGGAACGGGGAACCGGGAACCGAGACTCCAACGGGAGACACGGTTCCCGGCTCCCGGATCCCGGTTCCCGTTTCTTGGTCCGGGCCCTAGTCCCGTTACGAGCCCACCGCGCGCTAGGGGCGGGGTGGGGCGTTGCCGAGGCGATGTCTCGGTAAGACCGTCCAGGATACCGAAGAAATGGCACAAGTCATCGATCTCACCGGGTTGGTTCGTCCGCAGCTGGTTGAAGCGACCAAGCGCGACGACAACGCGAACGTTGCAGAATTCCGGCTGCAGCCTCTCGAGCGCGGCTTCGGCCACACGCTCGGCAATGCGATGCGGCGCATGCTCCTCTCGTCGCTGCGCGGATCGGCCGTTTGGGGCTTCCGTATCGACGGCGTGGTCCACGAGCACCAGACCATCCCAGGGGTGGTCGAGGACGTGCACCAGATCATCGCGAACCTCAAGACGCTCACGCTCTCGCTCGCGGATGATCTCGACGAAGCGATTCTCCGAATCTCGAAGTCCGAGGCCGGACCGATCACCGCAGCCGACATTCAGGACCAGAGCGGCGTCCGCGTGATCGACAATCGCCATCACCTGTTCACGCTTCAGGACGACCGCGACATCAACGTCGAGCTGTACGTGAACAAGGGCCGGGGCTATATCGAAGCCGACCAGCACGTGATCGATCGCGGCTTGCCGATCGACCTCGTTCGAATCGACTCGATCTACAATCCGGTTCGCCGCGCGAACTTCTCGGTTGCCGAGACACGCGTTGGCCAGCGCACGGACTACGATCGTCTCATGCTCACGGTCGAGACCAACGGCACGATCTCGCCCGAGGAGGCCGTCAGCTACGCCGCGGCCCTCGCGCAGACGCACTTCCAGTATTTCGCGGGCTTCGGTTCGCACGCGTCGGCGCCCGTTGGTGGCGGGGGCGAGCAGTCCAGCGGCGATGCGCACCGCCTGGCGGAGCTCTTCCGCACGCCGATCGATGATCTCGAGCTCTCAGTCCGCTCGGTGAACTCGCTCAAGAACTCGAATATCCGCTCGCTGGGTGATCTCGTTCGCCAGACCGAGAGCCAGATTCTGCAGGTCAAGAATTTCGGGAAGAAGTCGCTGCAGGAGATCGCGGATCTCCTCGAGCGTGAAGGCTTGAACTTTGGGATGCGTTGGGACGAGAACGGCGAAGGCGTCCGGATCACCGATTGGGGAACGCCGCCGAGCCGCGCCGCTGCAAACGCGCCTGACGACGAAGAGGAGTAAGATCGATGCGTCATCGCAAGGCGGGGCGGCAGCTGCGCCGAACCAGCGAGCAGAAGCTCGCGCTCATGCGGAATCTCGCGTCCTCGCTCATCGAGCATGGCGCGATCGAGACGACCGAGGCGAAGGCCAAGGAGCTTCGGCCGTTCGTGGAGAAGCTCATCACCAAGGCGCGCAACGGCACGTTGCATTCGCGTCGTCTCGCTGGTCGTCACGTGCACAAGCGCGAGACGGCCGACAAGCTGTTCCAGGAAATCGGGCCGCGGTTCGCCAAGCGCGCCGGCGGCTATACGCGCATTCTCAAGACCGGCCACCGCAAGGGCGATGGCGCGGAGATGGCGCGCATTGAGCTGATCGAGGGCTGAGGACAATGCCTATCAACCGGAACCGATGCTACTCCTGCGATCGCGGAGTTGCATTCGGAAACAACGTTTCGCACGCCAACAACAAGACCCGTCGAATCTGGAAGCCGAACCTCCAGGTCGTCCGGGTGGTGATCGATGGCAAGACGCAGCGCGTGAAGGTCTGCGCGCGCTGCTTGCACGCCGGCAAGGTCCAGCGAGCCCCGCGTGGCAGCGTCGTCGCGTAACCCTGATCTCGTCCGACGAAAAGGGAGCTCCTTTCGGGGCTCCCTTTTTTCTAGCGGTCACCGCCGATGCCAACTGCTTTCATAACCGGCATCACGGGGCAGGATGGCTCATACCTCGCCGAGCTGTTGCTGGCGAAGGGTTACCGTGTCATCGGGATGGTCAGGCGCAGCTCGACAACCGCATTCGAGCGGATCGCACACATTCTCGACCGCCTCGAGTTCGTTTCTGCCGACCTGCTCGATCAGCATTCCCTGGTCGACGCCGTCCGCGAGTATCAGCCGGATGAGATCTACAATCTCGCCGCGCAGAGCTTCGTCGGCACATCGTGGACGCAGCCGGTGCTCACGGGCGAGTTCACCGGCCTCGGCGTGACGAGAATGCTCGAGGCAGCGAAGAAAGCCGCGCCCGGCGCCCGATTCTATCAAGCCAGCTCCAGCGAGATGTTCGGCAAGGTCGTCGAGACTCCGCAGCGCGAGTCGACGCCGTTCTATCCACGATCCCCGTACGGCGTGGCCAAGGTGTACGGGCATTGGATCACCGTGAACTACCGCGAGAGTTTTGGCATGTACGCGGTCTCGGGAATCCTTTTCAACCACGAGAGCCCGCGACGTGGCCTCGAGTTCGTGTCGCGGAAAGTCACCGACGGCGTTGCCCGCATCAAGCTCGGACTTCAGTCGGAGCTGCGGCTGGGCAACCTCGATTCGCGCCGCGACTGGGGGTTTGCGGGCGATTACGTCGAGGCGATGTGGCTGATGCTGCAACAGCCGACCCCCGACGACTACGTTGTTGGAATGGGCGTGACGCGCTCGGTTCGTGAGTTGTGCGAGCTGGCGTTTCAGGCAGCGGGGCTCGATTACCGCGACCACGTGGTTCAGGACGAGAAGTTCTTCAGGCCGGCGGAGGTTGACCTCCTCGTAGCCGATTCATCGAAGGCGACACGCGTCCTGGGGTGGTCGCCAAAAGTCACGTTCGAGCAGCTGGTGGCAATGATGGTGGAAGCGGATCTGGCCCGACATCGATCCGAAGCGAGATAAGCCCGAGTTCTCACATGCCTCGTCGCACCGACATACATCGAATCCTGGTAATCGGCTCCGGCCCGATCGTGATTGGGCAGGCCGCCGAGTTCGACTACTCCGGCACGCAGGCCGCGCGCGCGCTCCGGGAAGAGGGCTACGAGGTCATCCTCGTGAACTCGAATCCGGCGACGATCATGACCGACCCGGAGATCGCGGACCGCACCTATATCGAGCCGGTGACCCCGGACTTCGTCGAGCTGGTGATCGAGCGCGAGAAGCCCGACGCGTTGTTGCCGACCATGGGCGGACAGACCGCGCTCAACGTCGCGATGAAGCTGTTCGAGCGTGGCGTGCTGCAGAAGCACAACGTCGAGCTGATCGGGGCCAATGCGCGGGCGATCAAGGTCGCGGAAGATCGTGCGGAGTTCGCCGCGGCGATGCAGCGCATCGGGTTGCGCGTTCCCCAGGGCCGGATCGCGCACACGTGGGACGAGGCACTGACGATCGGCGAATTCGTGGGCTATCCGGCGATCATTCGGCCCTCGTTCACGTTAGGCGGCTCGGGCGGTGGTATCGCGTACAATCGCGAGGAGTACGAAACGATCGTGCGCCGCGGGCTGGCGGAATCCCCCACGAGCCAGGTGCTCATCGAGCGCAGCCTCCTCGGCTGGAAGGAGTTCGAGCTCGAGGTCATGCGCGATCACGCTGACAACGTGGTGATCGTCTGCTCGATCGAGAACATCGATCCGATGGGCGTGCACACCGGCGACTCGATCACCGTCGCGCCAGCCATGACGCTGACGGACCGCGAGTATCAGGTGATGCGGGACGCCGCGGTCGCGGTGATCCGCGAGATCGGCGTCGATGCCGGCGGGTGCAACATCCAGTTCGCGATCAACCCGACCGATGGCGAGATGGTCGTGATCGAGATGAACCCGCGTGTGTCGCGGTCCTCGGCTCTCGCCTCGAAAGCGACCGGATTCCCGATCGCCCGAATCGGCGCAAAGCTCGCGGTTGGCTACCGGCTCGACGAGATCCCGAATGACATCACGAAGACGACGCCGGCATCATTCGAGCCGGTGCTGGACTACGTCGTCGTCAAGTGCCCGAGGTTCGCCTTCGAGAAGTTCGCGAGCGCCAATCCGTTCCTCACGACGCAGATGAAATCCGTCGGTGAGTCGATGGCGATCGGTCGCACGTTCAAGGAGGCGTTCCAGAAGGGGCTTCGCGCGCTCGAGACCGGACGCCCGGGTTGGTCTGTTGGTCATCGCCCGGCGGACGATCGCCTGCCGGACGACACGGTGGAGGCGCTGCGCGGGCGTCTCCGGCAGCCGACTCCGGAGCGGATCTTCCAGATCAAGCGCGCGCTCGAGGCCGGACTGTCGGTCGACGACATTTCCGACCTGACGAAGATCGACCGCTGGTTCCTGTATCAGATGCAGGAGCTCCTCGATGCCGAGCGGCGTTATGCCGCGCTCGACGAAATCACGGCGGATGAGATCCGGGAGATGAAGCGGGCGGGGTTCTCGGACCGACAGCTCGCCACGCTGCGCGATGAAAAAGAGGATGACGTTCGGGCGCGCCGCTGGTCGTTAGGCGTTCACCCGTCGTACAAGATGGTGGACACGTGCGCCGGTGAGTTCCCCTCCGAGACACCCTACCTGTACAGCTCCTACGATGAGGAGAGCGAGGCACCGAAGACGGGGCGGCGGTCGGTGGTGATTCTCGGGAGCGGGCCGAACCGAATTGGCCAGGGAGTCGAGTTCGACTACTGCTGTGTGCGCGCCGTGATGGCGCTTCGTGAGCGCGGGTACGAGACGATCATGATCAACTCGAATCCCGAGACCGTCTCGACCGACTACGATATCTCCGACAAACTGTACTTCGAG
>DATCGG010000166.1:0-13040 GCA_036509075.1 Gemmatimonadaceae bacterium | reverse complement strand
TGACGGAGGAGCTGAACACTGCGCTGAGCAAGGTCGAGGGCCTGCGCGTGTCCGCGAGCCCCTCGTCGTTCGCGCTGAAGAACACGCGCCTCAGCGCGACCGGCATCGGCGACACGCTGCACGTCGCCACGCTGCTCGAGGGGAGCGTGCGCCGCGCGGGGAATCGGGTCCGTATCAGTGCACGGCTCGTGAACGCAAGGGACGGCTACCAGTTGTGGTCCGACGAGTATGACCGTGATCTCAGGGATGTCTTCGCGGTCCAGGACGAGATCGCACGCGCCATCGTCACCTCGCTGAGGCTGCGTCTCAAGCTGACGTCTGGACCCGACTCGATGCTCGTGACGTCGGCGACGGCGGACGTGGACGCGCACGACGCGTACCTCAAAGGTCGCTTCTTCTGGAACCAGCGCACGTTCCAGTCACTCGGTACCGCCCTGACCTTCTTCGAGAAGGCAGTCGCCCGCGACTCGACATATGCTCAGGCCTACGCCGGCCTCGCCGACACGTACGTGGTAATCCCGGCGTTCGGACCAGCGGTGCCGAAGGAGGCGTTCTCGCGCGCCAAGCAGGCCGCGGAGCGGGCACTCGCACTGGACAGCACGTTGGCAGAGGCGCACAACTCGCTCGCGTACGTGCGCTTGGTTGGAGATTACGACTGGCCGGGAGCGGAACGGGAGTTCCGACGCGCGATCGAGCTCGATCCGAACTACGCGACAGCGCACTCCTGGTATTCGGACGAGCTGTTGTGGCTCGGCCGGCTGAAGGAGGCGGTCGCGGAGAAGGAGCGGGCGTGTTCGCTGGACCCGCTCTCTCGAATCCCCTGTCTCGAGCAGGCGCGAAACCTCTTATACATTGGGCAGTACGACGACGCGCTCCGGCAGCTTCAGGCCCGCCTCGAGCTGGATCCGACGTTCGCGCGGACGTACATCGTGCTTTGTCGGGTGTACCTGGCGAAGCACATGCTGCGCGAGGCGGTCGCCGCCTGTGAGCAAGGCACGACGCTCAGCGGGCGCGAGTCCTTCGCGACGGGGCTCCTCGCCCACGCGTACGCCATGGCGGGCGATCGCACGAAGGCGCGGGGTGTCCTTCGAGAACTCGAAGGGCGCAGGCGCCGTGAGTATGTCTCGTCGTTAGGCATCGCCCTGGCGCATCTCGGGGCAGGTGACAACAGCGGCGCCCTGGCGTGGCTGGACAGTGCGATCGCGGCGCACGACCCGCGTGCACTCGAGTCGATCGGTGAGCCGATCTGGGCTCCATTGAAGAACGATCCGCGCCTTGCGCAACTGCGGCGGCGGCTGAGTCTCGGGCCGTGAGCGCGCGGCGTCGATGAGGCAGTAATAGGAGTCTGCTCGCAATTCGCAACCGCGTCCAAACGATCGCGGCCATCGGGCGGCGACGTTCAACGCCTTGCGATCCACCCCGGAACGGTGAGGAACAGGAAGTTCAGCACCTTCGCCACGACCACCATCACGACCAGCATCACCATGAGCGTGAAGCCCGTCATGAAGAAGAGCACCACCAACGATGCCGCGAGCGCCACCGCGAGGAGGATGGGACAGAGGACGAAGAAAACGAACGCGAGCACCGCGGTGTAGGGCGTAAACCTCGTGTGGCGGAACGCCGACACGAAGTCGCCAATGGCCGCGCGCAGTCCCGTCACGGGCCGCGCGCGCGACGGGTCGGCGCCTAACGCGAGGAGTCGCCGCTCGCGCTGCGGAAGCTTCGGATGCATCCGCCCGAACTCCCCGACCACCGCGTCCTTCGCCGTGGCGTGCGGCGGCCAGGTGAAGAACAGGAGCGACACGGCCTCACCCTGCGGCACGAGGGACTGCACGGTCCCGAAATGACGCAGCGCGCGCGCCAGAGCGTCAGGATTTCGCGTGAGCTGGACAGCCATCGCGTCGGCAAGATGCCGGCGCGTGCGCCACATGAACGCGACGATCGGGCCGATGAGCGCCATCGACGAGATGGCCACGGCGAACCGCACGACGTACGCAATCATCGTCGATGGTAGTGAGAGGAACACCATCACGGTGTCCCACTTCCCCGCGAGTCCTTTCCGGTTGCTCGCCAGCCGCTTCCCCACCTCGGCGTCCTCGAAGTCCGCCACGCCACGCACGAAGGCGTCGCTCACGAATTCGGCCTCCCAGCGATCGACGGTCCGTTCCTGTCCGCGGAACGCCGTCCGGAACCCGCGCCAGATCGCCCGCCGGGATGACGCCGCGAAGGGCGCGTTCACGAGGAGAGCCAGCGCGCCCCAGGTCTGGTAGATCGAGTAGATGATGGAAACGATCTTGAGGTCGCCGTTTCCGACCGAGCCAATGACGTGACCGACGACTGCCTGTGTCTCGTCGCGATCGAGCTGGTCGAGCAGCCCGCGCGTGACGAGCACGGTCACATCGTCGACGCCCACGCCCACCGCACCCGCGTTCACCACGTCGGAGTCGATGATGCGGAGCCGGGGCGGTTGGATGCCGGCGGCGATGGCCATCTCCTCGACCACGTTCCGAAGCTGCCGTTCCTCGAGATCTCGCTCGTTCGGCTCGCGCGACCCAGTCTGTTCGAGCGCGTGCCCGATCGCGACGTGTCGCAGGAGCCGCCGGTTGGCAAGCCACAGCACGAAGATCGCCAGCGCGCCGGGCAGCACGAGCACGAGGATGGCGAGCACCGCGCGGGCAATCTGCGCTTCCTGGCTGTGGTCCGAACCGCTCGCGGCGGCCATTCCCGGGATGAGCAGCAGGCTTTCGCGCAGCCGCGTCAACGCCGCCGCGGATGCCGGCGAGATCGCATTCACGATGTGCCACACGGTCAGCAGGACCGTGAACACGAGTGGGGTGACGACGACGCACGCCGGGATCCCGGTGATCAGCACCGCCACGAACGCCAGCAGGGAGAAACGACGGCTCGCCTTCCGGTATCGCTGCTGCTCGTCGAGGAAGTGAACGCGATCGACTGGTCCGGGAACGGGAACCGATCCCGCTCCAGGACCTCGGGGCGCAAACCCCGGCGAATCCGTGCGTCCGGTAGTGTGTGTCACGTGTGCGCGCTGAATCGCCCGAGAATCTCCTGAACTACTCCCCGCTTCGGTACACGACGGGATCGCCACTCGTACAGGCATACCGTACAACGACTTGTGTGGGCTGACAAGCAGGTGACTTCTGCCCTATTCGGCGGCCTAGCGTTGTGGCCACATGGCGCGGGCAGTCCGCGCCTCGGTCGCCGGCGACGCGCCGGCGTCTCACCACCCAGCCATGACGTCCGCACGCCGGACAGGAGCCTACAATGTCGCGTACCACCACGACCCGAATCGTCCGCGGCCTCGCGCTCGCAGCGTTGAACCTCACGGTCATCGCCGCCATCACCGCCTGCCAGAAGGACGGTCCGATCGAGCCCGCCAAGGTTCCCAACGCCCAGGGACCGGCGTCGTTGATCAAGCTCAAGCCGGTGTTCTACTTCAACGGGATCATGTTTTCCGGCACGCACGATGTCGCATCCGGGGAGCTCTACGCGATGAATCCGGATGGCACGGGTGTCTTCCGGCTGACCAACGACAACGTCACCGACACGTACCCCGACGTCTCGCCCGTCACTTCAGGGTTTGCGTGGGCGCGGTTCAGCGGAAATGGCCAGACGTCGGAGATCTACTCCCAGAACTTCGACGGCACGAAGCGCACGCAGCTCACGTTTCTCAACACGATTGCGATCTCGCCACGCTATTCGCCGGACGGGAAGAAGATCGCATTCACCGCCGTGGTTCCCGGTGCCGGTGCCGAGATCTTCACGATGAATTCCGATGGGACCGCGATCGTCCGCTTGACCTTCTCGGCGAAGAACTCCGGTTCGCCGTCGTGGTCACCCGACGGGTCGAAGATCGCGTTCCAGAGCAGCGACAACAATGGCTCCCCTGGCGTGTGGGTGATGAACGCGGACGGGAGCGGCCAGAAATTATTGGTGAGCTGCGCGCTGCCAGGGTGCACGCACCCGAAGTGGAGCCCGGTCGCGAACGAGATCGCGATCGAGCGCATCAACGGCAGCGGGATCTTTGTCGTCGACGCAACGACGGGTGGCCAGACGGGCTACATCCCGGGGTCGAACAACGACCTGCAGCCGACGTGGTCGAAGGATGGGGCGAACATCATCTTCACGAGCAACCGCGGCAACACCGGCACGTATGACCTGTTCTCCACCCAGCCGATGCGGCGCACGATGACCTCGCCCCCGACGGTCATTCAGCTGACGACGTTCCACGGTGACGAGCTCGTGCCAGCGTACTCGCACTGATCAGCAGCAGCATCGTGAAACAGTCGTATCAACCACAGAGGTCACGGAGGTCACGGAGAACTGCCAATTGTTAGGCCGTTCTCCGTGTCCTCTGTGACCTCTGTGGTTAAATTGACAAAAACGGTAGGAAGGAAGGCCATCCATGGCGACGCAACCTCTCGGGCGGCATGACGGCCGCCTCTCGCTTCGCGATCGGCTCGCGATCGTAGGCCGCGACGCACACTTCGCCCTTCGCGCCATCCGGCGGAGTCCCGCCTTTGCGGCAACGGCCACCCTAACGCTTGCACTGAGCGTCGGCGCGACGACCGCGGTGTTCGGCGTGGTGGACGCCATTCTGATCCGTCCCCTCCGCTTCGCCGACCCCGACCGCCTGGTGTCCGTATTCGAGGTGAACCCGGGGCGCGGCATCGCCGAGAGCCCGCCATCGGGCCCCAATTATCTCGACTGGCGCAAGGACGCACGGTCCTTCACGGGCCTCGCGGCATACAGACAGGAGTCGCTCACGCTGACGGCCGTCTCTGCACCCGACGTCCTGAACGGTGCCGGCGTGTCAGCCAACTTCTTCGACGTGTTAGGCGTTCCCCCTGCGCTTGGCCGCACATTCCGGCCGGGTGAAGACGAAGCGGGGGGCGCCCACGTGCTCGTCCTCGGCTACGGGATGTGGCGGGAGCGATTCGGCGGAAGGGCTGACATCATCGGACGCGTGCTCACGATCGACCGGCAGCCCTACGAAGTCGTGGGCATCATGCCGGAAACCTTCGCGCTCCCCCGCCATGTGCAGCTGTGGCGGCCAGCCGACATGGGACGCCCGGGAAGCGGCGCCGGGTTGGCGGAGGGTACCCCGGAGAGCCGGCAGGCGCGTTACATCAGCGTAATAGGCCGACTCCGCTCGCACGTCGGTCGCGCACAGGCTGAGGAGGACATGGCGAGCGTCGCGGCGTCGCTCGCCCGGACGTACCCGATCGACAACAACGGGTGGACCACGAAGCTCGTTCCGTTGCGCGATAGTGCCGTCGGCAGCGTCGAGCATGTGCTGCTGCTCGTGCTCGGAGCCGCCGGGCTCGTGCTGGCGCTGGCGTGCGCCACGGTGGCGAACCTGACGCTGGGCCGAGCGATCGCGCGGGAGCCGGAGATCGCGCTGCGGGCGGCGCTCGGCGCGGGCGGGGGCCGCCTTCACGCACAGCTGCTCACCGAGAGCCTGATGGTCGCGTTGTTCGGCGGGACGCTTGGGATCCTGGCTGCGTGGGCGGCGCTCCGCGGGTTCGTCGCGCTCGCGCCAGCGACGCTGCCGCGGCTCGACGAAGTGGCCCTCGACGCCCGCGTCCTTGGTTTCACGTTAGGCGTCTCGACCATCGTCGGCATTCTCTGCGGGCTCCTGCCCGCCTTGAGGGTGACGGGAGTCGGGACGGCGGCGCTCCTGCGGGACGCGGGGCGTGGCGGTGTCGGCTCCAGACGGAGCGACACCGTACGGCGGGCACTCGTAGTCGGTCAGATGGCGCTTGCCGTTCTGCTGCTCGTGGGAGCAGGGCTCATGCTGCGCAGCGTCATGCGGGTGCTCGCGGTCGATCCCGGCTACGCGACGCAACGCGTGGTCGCCGCGCACGTCACGCTCGATGGCCAGCGCTATCACGGGAACGGGACCAAGGTGCGCTATCTGCACGACCTGACGGAGCGCGTCGCGCGTCTGCCAGGCGTTAGGCATGTCGGCGTTACGACGACGATACCGCTCACACCGGCCGGCGTCGATTTCCAGCTCGGGTACCGCGCCGAGGGGCAGGCCGTTCTGCCACCGAATCAGGCGCCGAAGGTCGATTTCCGGGTGATCTCGCCAGGCTACCTGGACGCGATGGGGATTCGCCTGCTGGAAGGTCGTCCGTTCACGGCGCAGGATCGCATCGTGCGTGCGTCCGACACCACGAACGGGGCACCGAGCGTGGAGGTGCGGAGCCCGAAGGTGATGCTGGTGAACGAGACGTTCGCACGGCAGAACTGGCCCGGCCAAAAGGCCGTGGGAAAGCGCGTCAACCTGTTCTACTTCGAGAGCGACCCGTGGGAGGTCGTTGGCGTGGTGGCCGACACACGCCACACCGCACTCGTATCGGCACCGAAGCCTCAGGTGTTCGTACCGGTGGAGCAGACCGAGCTCCTCTTCGGGTACCTGACGATCGTCGCGCGGACAGCGCCGGGGGCGACCGGCATTGCCGCCGGGATGCGAGCCGCGGCGCTGACGGTCGATCCGAGCGAGCCGCTGTACGACATCAACACGATCGAGGCGCTCCGATCGGATGCGACCGCTCGAGAGCGGATGACAGCGCTTCTGTTTTCGGCGTTCGCGCTGGTCGCGGTGGTGCTGGCGGCGGCGGGGATTTACGGAGTGATCTCGTATCAGGTCGCGCGCCGCACGCGGGAGATCGGTGTCCGCATGGCACTCGGCGCGAGCCGAGGGCGAGTGGTGCGCGACGTCGTGGGCGAGGCGGCCGGCCTCGCGCTCATCGGTGTCGCGTTAGGCACGGCCGGTGCGCTGCTAGCGGTTCGGTTCGCGCGCGGGATGCTGTACGGCGTCGCGCCGACGGATCCGCTGACGTTCGGCTCGGTGGCGGCGCTCCTCATGCTGGTGGCGATCGCCGCGGCGTTGGTGCCGGCCGCGAGGGCGTCGGGGATTCAGCCCGTCGAGGCGCTTCGCGCGGAATAGCGTGACACTCCGAGTCTCCAAACGTGCTTCGCGCGTGTACGGTTGCAGCAAAAGCGTAATCGCGGATCCACGCGGATCCCTCCGCGTAAGCCTAGGTCTCCTCGCCCGAGCGGCAGGGATTCTTTGGTGAACAGTCTCCGGGCGCTCTCGCTTTCCGAGGCTGTTCCAATCAAGAAACGGCTCGTTGCTATGCGGAGAGCTCACTGCCGAGGAGCGATCCGCGTACGTCAGCGTCCCGTTCTCCGCGTGTGTCCGCGATTACGCTTTGCAAGGCGTCCCAATCGAGAAACCTGTCCTCGATCGAGGGATCAGTTTTTCACGTGCCGTACGATCACGAACTGGCTCCCGTCGGGCGACGCATCGTACATGGTGTTCGGTTCGACGTCGTACGGCGCTCGGAACAGAATGGTCTGCGCCCCGATCGCGGGCGGCGCATCGCCCCACGCTTTGTCGAGCTGCACCGCCATGAGCACACCGTCGTTCCAGTAGTACAGCTCCCGCCCATCGGCACGCCACACGGGATGCTCGCCCCCGCCTTGCGACACGGTCACCCGGTGCCCCGGTTTCGCGTAGGAGTCGAGGTACACCTCCGAGCGACCCGACTCGTCGGATGTGTACGCGACCCAGCGTCCGTCGGGCGAGGCGCGCGCCGCGGATTCATCCGCGGGCGTGGCCGCGTACGGCCGTGCCGGCGAGCCGTTCGCCGGCTGAACGAGAATGTCGTTCTTGTTGCCATCGGTTTGCTCCGTGACGAGCAGCGCGCTGCCGTCGCGAAGCCAGTCGCTCGCGAACTGCGTCCCGTCACGCCGCGCGAGCACGCTCACGTCGCCCACTTTGAGTCGCTGCACGACCAGGTCTTTCCCGCCGCGTGCGCCCACGGAGTACGAGATACTCGCGCCATCGGCGCTCCACTGCGGATCGTTGCTGTCGCCGTCGTCGTCGGTGAGCCGCTTCGTCGTGCCCTTCACCAGGTCCGTCACCCAGAGGTCGCTGGTGCTGCGCCCCTCGCCGAACGCGCCGTAGGCCACTACACGCCCATCAGGTGAAATGCGGGGCGTCCACGGACGATTCGCGGCGATCGTGCGCTGAGGACGCCCCGCTCGGTCCACCACGACGAGCTCGGTATTGCTCGCGTCAGTCGATGGCCATGTGACGTTCGCCGCGATCGGCGGGGACGCGGGTTTTGCGCCTTTGCCGATGTACGGTCCGGAAAGCAACGAGCGCGCGAGCACGCCGCCGCCCACGATGCCGACGACCAGCGTAGCGATGACGGCGTATACCGCCGCCCGCGCGGACACGACACGTCGCCGCGGCTGGCCGCGCGCCGGGCCCGACTCGTCAGGCAGCCCGTTGCCTAACGTTCCGGCCCCCGGCTCTGTGGCGTCAGGCGCCCCCGTGAGGGCTGCCCCGAATGCCGCGGCGCTGGAGAATCGATCCTCCGGACGCTTGGCCATCGCCCGCCCCACCGCGGCGTCGAGGAACGGCGCCACATCGATGCGATGCGTCGCCAGCGCAGCAGCCGGTTCGTTCTTCACGCGCCACAGCACGGCCGCACGCGACGACGCCGCGAACGGCGACTGGCCCGCCAGCATCTCGTGCAGCACCGCGCCGAGCGCGTAGACGTCGGCACGAGCGTCGATCGCACGCTCGCCGGAGGCCTGCTCCGGTGCCATGTACTGGGGCGTGCCAATGGCAATGCCGGTGCGCGTCAGACGGTCGCCGCCCGCGTGCTCCAACGCGAGCGCGATCCCGAAATCGGCAACCAGTGCATGGTCGCCCTGCAACAGCACGTTCTCGGGCTTGACATCGCGGTGCACGATCCCCTGGCGATGCGCGTGATCGAGCGCGTCAGCCATCTCGCGCGCGAGCTGCACCGCCACGTGCACGGGCAGCCGGCCGTCGCGCGCGAGTCGCGTGCGCAGTGTCTCGCCCTCGACGAATGGCATGACGTACCACAGCAGGCCGTCGTCGGCGCGCTCGGTCGCGGGCACCGCGCCCGAGTCGAAGAGCGGCAAGATGTGCGGATGCTGCAGACGCGCCGTGACTCGAATCTCCTCGAGGAACCGCTCTGCTCCCACCGCCGCCGCCACTTCCTCACGCAGCACCTTGATGGCGACTCGGCGGTCGTGCTTGAGGTCGCGGGCGAGATACACAGTCGCCATGCCACCGCGCGCAAGCTCACGCTCGATCGCATACCGACCGGCGAGCGCGCTCGCGAGTCGTTCGGCGACCGGCACCGGTGCCATGCCTAACGGGCCGATGGCCTCGACGGCAGGTCGCTCGAGGAAGGCGTGGTCGCTGCTGTCGTGTGCGGCGAGAAGCGATGCGACCTCGCGCCGCAGATCGGCGTCGTCCCCGCATGCGCCGGTAACGAACGCGTCGCGCTTCGCCGGCTCGCAGGCCAGTGCCGCATTGAGAATCGATTCCACGGCGCGCCAGCGTTCAGGCGTCATCGGCGGCGGTGCGCCACACACCCCGGGCTCGTTCGCTGGCGTCGTCATACGTCGAGCTCGCGTCGGAGCCACATCCGAGCGATGGCCCACTCACGACCGATCGTGGCGGGTGAGACACCGAGCGCGGCCGCTGCTTCGGGGATGCTGAGCCCGGCGAAGTAACGCACGTCCACCAGCCGCGCTTTCTGTGGATCGATCGCGGCAAGACGCGCGAGCGCGTCGTCGAGCGCTATCACATCGACGGCGTCGAGTGACGTGCCCTCCACCGCCTCCGCGAGATGGTCCGCTGGTCCGACACCGACCGTAACGTGCACCACGCCGCCACGCTTGAGCGCGCGGCGCGCGCGAGCGTGGTCTACCAGTACGCGGCGCATCATCCGCGCGGCCAATGCGAAGAACTGTGTGCGGCTCTCCCAATGCGCATCGTGTTGTCCCCCGAGTCGCAGCCACGCCTCGTGCACGAGTGCGGTTGGCTGCAGCGTGTGGCCCTCACCCTCGCGTCGCAGCGTGAGCCGTGCCTGCCGGCGAAGCTCCTCGTAGACGAGCCGTACGAGGGAGTCGGTTGCGTGGGGCTCGCCCGCACTCCACGCCCGTAGAAGCTCGGTCACCGCATGCCCCGCGGCACTCGCCGGGGGCGAGGGCGTTCGCGAACGGGGCGAGGCGATGGCAGGTGGGGCTGGAGTGTTAGGCATCGTTGCTCGGGGAAAGCTCGGCAAGGGGCCAGGAGATTGGACACCTTCGCTGGTGAGCGGGTTTCGCCAAGCATTGTCACCATTTGGAAAAGCTTGACGGCTCACGGCAGCCCCGGCCCGTGAGTGGGTTTCGCCGCGTTTTACGCGCTATGGAAAGCGACGATGACGCGCCGGTCCACTCACGGAGGATCACATGACTACGCCACGTACCCGTGCGGTCGTTTCACTCGCCGTCACGGCGACCGCTTTCCGCATGACCGCCATCGCGATGACCGCCGTCACACTCGGCGCCTGCGCTCGAACCCCGACACCCGCGGTGGAAGCGCCGGCACCGGTCGAGGGTGCGGAGTGGTTCCCACTCAGCATCCGCTTCGATAACGACGCCCGTGAATACGTGCACGTCTATCTCATTGGCGACGGGCGCCAGTGGCTGCTCGGTCGAGTGGAGCCGGGAGCGGTTGGGACGCTCAAGATTCCCGCTGAAGCGTTCGGCGGGAAGCTACGGTTCGTGCAGCTCGCGGTGATCCAGGGTGGTCGCCTAACGCCGGATGCCGCGCACGACCGGAGGGCGGAGCTCACCATCTTGCAGCCGGCAACCTCGATCCTGTCGCAGCAGTGGCGATTCACGCAGGGCGAGATCAGATCGCTGGCCGCAGGAGTGCGGTGAGCGGCTGCCCCATCAGGCGCTTCGCAATGCTGCGGCAGATTGGGCACGCCTGCATGCGCGGTTCGCGTCCAAGCACCACGGTCACGGGCCCTAGCGGCACGAGCTTCTTCTCCACGGTGTCGTCCACGGCGACGGACAGCGTGAGCCGATTGCCGTTCACGACGCCGGTGAATACCGCGGGGAGCTCCGGCCCGACGGCGATTGGATAGGCACGCAGGGTGTAGCTGCCGTCCGTGCTGAACCGGCCCTGGTCGTCCATGACGGTGGGCAGCGGGAAATTGCCGAGCGTGCAGCCGATATGCACGTGGACGAGCGTGTCGTCCACAATGGCGCCCGCATTCTCGCCGCCCCATGTCCCGGGCGTCAGTATGTGGGCTGACCCAGTGACGCTCTGGCCGCTGCATGCCGCGACGACCAGGGCTGCCCCGGCGACGAGCGCGAGTACGGCAATGCTGCCTGTGCGTGTTCGCATTACACCTGAATGATCAGGTGGTGAACCTGAACCCCGCAATGGAGTGCGCCCGGCACCGCGTATGACTCCGGCGCGGTGGCAAGCTCTTTTCGGGGAACAACGATTGGGCGGAGGCAGCGGAAACGGCCGGATCCGGCTTTGCATCCACACGGGCTCACGCAACGAGCCAGGTTTGAGAATGAAAAGGCCTCAGGAAGCTCGTATCGTGCTTCCCGAGGTCGTTCCTTTCAAGATCCCGGCTCGTTGGGCGAGGCGTCATCCCGTTAGGCAGTATCGGGCCGTTTCCGTCGGCGGTCTCAATCGGTGAATGCAACAGATTTCGGCATTCACCGGAGGGGGCATGGGTCGGAAGTACAAGCGGCTGTCGGTTGACGACATCCACGTGTTGTGGTCGCGGTGGTTCCAAGGCGACACCTCGGTCCAGATCAGCGCCGTGCTGGGCTGCGATAAGGACACGGTCACGTGGCACGTGGTGCGGGGGGGCGGCGTCCGGCCCCCGGAACGGAGGCGCGCGGCGCGTCACCTGACGCTCGCCGAGCGCGAAGAGATCTCGCGGAGCCTGGCCCAGGGCGAGGGCGTGTGCGCGATCGCCCGCCGTCTGGGGCGGCCCGCCTCGACCATCAGCCGAGAGCTTGAGCGCCACGGCGGGGCGGTGGGCTACCGGGCGGCGGCCGCCGACGCGGAGGCCTGGGCGTTCGGCCGACGTCCGAAGGCAGCGAAGCTGGCGACGACGCCGCGCCTACGCCGGATGGTGGAGCAGAAGTTGAACGCCGACTGGTCGCCGCAGCAGATTGCGGCCTGGCTCCGCGCGACGTACCCCGACGACCGAACGATGCAGGTGTCGCACGAGACGATCTACCAGGCGCTCTACGTCCAGACGCGTGGCGCCCTCAAGCGCGAGCTTGCGGCCCATCTGCGGCGGGGGCGACGCTATCGGCGGCCGCGGGCGGCGGCGCGGGCCGAGCGCGGCCCGGGCCAGCTCGTCGACATCGTGTCGATTGCCGACCGGCCGCCGAGTGTCGAGGCGCGCGCGGTGCCGGGCCACTGGGAGGGCGACCTGCTGGTCGGCAAGCGCGGGACGCAGATCGCGACGCTCGTCGAGCGCCAGTCGCGCTTCGTGCTGCTGGCGCGGCTGCCCGCGGCGGATTCGGCGACGGTGGTGACCAGGCTCGCGCGGCGGGTGCAGCGGCTGCCGGCGGCACTGCGGCAGTCGCTGACGTGGGACCGGGGCAAGGAGATGGCGCAGCACAAGCAGTTCAGTATCGCGACCGACGTGCAGGTGTTCTTCTGCGACCCGCAGAGTCCGTGGCAGCGCGGGTCGAACGAGAACACGAACGGCCTGTTGCGGCAGTACTTTCCGAAGGGAATGGATCTGAGTAGCCTAACGCAACGCCAGCTTGACGTGGTAGCGCGCAAGCTCAACACGCGACCGCGTCAAACACTCGGCTGGAAAACGCCCGCGGAAGTGTTTGAGGCAGCGTTGCGTTGACCGATTGAGCCCGCCTACGGAAACTACCGGATACTGCCTAACGATACCCTTCCAGGCACCCATAGCCCGGAGTCTTTGTGAACGGCCTTCTATGAGGCCGGTTTTGTCAAGCGTCCTTCACAACAGGTACGGCATCTCCGGGGGGACGTGCGAGGCACGTGCCCCTTCGTCTTGCGAACTCTCAGCGGCGACCGCTGTCGGGAACCGCGGTGCTGCTAGCCGATCTGGGCGTGTGCCGTTCGCGGTGACGGCGGCCACGACCTTCTATCCGTGCCCGGACTGCGCCGGGGCACC
>DATCGG010000165.1:0-7916 GCA_036509075.1 Gemmatimonadaceae bacterium | reverse complement strand
CTGCCCCACCGCTCCCGCCACGGGCGACCAACCGCGAACGCAGCGACGGGCCGTCCACGTACGGCATGGTGTAATACGGGAGACCGCCCAGGTCCCCCGCGCTGAGCACCGGGACGATGTTCGGGTGTTGGAGCCGGGCAGCGAGTGTTACCTCACGTTCGAAGCGGTCCAGCAGAACCCCGGCCGCAAGGTCCGGCGACAGCACCTTGATTACGACACGCCGCCCGAAACGCGTCTCCTCGGCCACGAAGACGCGAGACATGCCGCCGCCCGCGAGCTCACGCTCGAGGGAATAGGTTCCGGCAAGGGTCGATTCCAGGCGCGTGCGAAGGTCCGCGCCCGACTCCGAGGGGTCTGTGCTCACGTGCTTATTACGTCGTGACCGCGAGCGAAGCTACGTTGACACAGCGCAGCCGCCAGTGTGCGATTGCGCCCGATTCCCTATTCCCTGCGCCGGGTACAACGCTTGCGTTCGCCTTCTTTCAGTGACCCACACATCGATACGCCCGCACACGCTGCGCATCGAGCCAACCCGCGGCTGGGTAGCTCTGCGGCTGGGTGAGGTCGTCGCCTATCGGGAACTGCTGTACTTCCTGGTCTGGCGCGACCTCAAGGTGCGCTACAAGCAAACCATACTCGGGGTCGCTTGGGCAGTGCTGCAACCGCTGCTCACGATGCTGGTGTTCGCGCTGTTCTTCGGACGGCTCGCTCGTGTCCCGTCCGACGGCGTTCCATACCCGCTGTTCGCTTACACGGCGCTCGTACCGTGGACGTTCTTCGCAACGGGGCTCACACTGGCATCCAATAGCCTCGTTGGCAGCGCCAACCTCATCACGAAGGTGTACTTTCCGCGACTGACGATCCCTCTCGCCACCGTGCTCGCGGGCCTCGTTGATTTCGCGCTCGCGTTCCCGGTGTTGTTCGGGCTCATGTGGTGGCACGGAGTGACGCCGACGGCGCAAGTCGTGTGGCTTCCGGTATTCATCGCCCTTGCGTTCGCCACCTCGCTTGGCGTCGGTCTCTGGCTCTCGGCGCTCAATGTCGAGTTCCGCGACGTTCGACACGTGGTGCCCTTCCTCACGCAGCTTTGGATGTTCGCGACGCCGATTGCTTATCCGAGCAGCCTGTTGCCCGAGCGATGGCGCACGCTGTACGCGTTGAACCCGATGGTTGGCGTCGTGGAGGGATTCCGGTGGGCGCTGCTCGGGACGGCAACGCGCCCGGGCCCGATGATCCTCGTCTCTGGTATCGCCGCACTCGCCCTGTTGATCGGCGGTGCCTTTTTCTTCCGGCGCATGGAGCGCACGTTCGCCGATGTCGTCTGACGTCGCGTTCCCCGCATCGCATTCGCGTACGCCAACGCCGCACGAGGCGTCGCGCGTCATTCGCGTTTCGCAGCTCGGTAAGCAATACCAGCTCGGCGCTCGAGCGAGATATCGCACGCTTCGCGAAGCACTCGTCGAGAGCGTCGTTGGCGCCGCGCGGTCGATCGGACGCGGCGGGACTCGTCGCGCGCCGGAGCGCTTCTGGGCGCTCGATGACGTGTCCTTCGACGTAGCGCAGGGAGACGTCGTCGGCATCATCGGACGGAATGGGTCGGGGAAAAGCACCCTGCTCAAGATCCTCTCGCGCATCGTGGAACCCACGAGAGGCACGGTGGATCTCGAGGGGCGTGTTGGGTCGCTCCTCGAAGTTGGCACGGGCTTCCACCCTGACCTGACCGGGCGCGAGAACGTCTTTCTCAGCGGCGCGATCCTGGGAATGCGGCGCACCGAGATCGAGAAGAAGTTCGAGGAGATCGTGGAGTTCGCCGAGGTTGACCGCTTCATCGACACGCAGGTGAAGCACTACTCGAGCGGCATGTACATGCGCCTCGCGTTCTCCGTGGCCGCGCATCTCGAGCCGGACATTCTCGTGGTGGACGAGGTGCTCGCCGTTGGCGATGCCGCGTTCCAAAAGAAGTGCCTGGGCAAGATGGGAACGGTCGCCCGCCACGGCCGCACCGTGCTGTTCGTGAGCCACAACATGGGAGCAGTGGTGTCGCTGTGCTCCCGTGCGCTGCTGCTGGACGGCGGGCGCCTCGTGCTGGAATCCGACCCGATCACCGTCGCCGCGCGGTATCAGGCGACGCTCACCGCAGCGCCCACCGCAACGAGCGACCTGTCCGGCGCCGAGCATTTCGGGTCCGGCAAGGCGCGGTTCGTATCGCTTCGGTTCGTGCCCGAGCGGCGCGATGGAACCACGCGCGAAATGATGTGTCCGGGCAGCCGCCTTCGCGTCGAGACGCGCATCGTGTGCTCCGCATCCGTCGACAGCGCGAACGTCGGGATCACGATCTACGACGCCAGCGGCTACCGGCTCGTCGATGCCAACACGGCCATGCAGGGCCGCTTCGTCTCGATGAATCCGGGCGACGAGGCGCACGTCGATTTCTCGCTCGACGATCTCCGCCTCAAACCGGGGACGTATCTCGTCGGGCTTTGGATGGGGCGCGGCAACGTCGAGGACATTGACGGTATTCTCTATGCGGCCACGCTCGAGGTCGAGCCGGACCCGCAGCAGCTCCAGCATTCAGAGCAGTTCCCGGGCTCGTACTTGTGTGCGTTCAAGCACAGTGTCGTCATCTCGGGGCCCGCAGCGAACGTCGCGCGATCAGGAGTCCGCGACGAGCCCGGACAGCGCAGCGCGGCAGGCGCATCCCGTTAGGCGATCCGATACCGTGCGAATCCCCCCGGAGCTGCGCTGCCTGGTTCATGCGGAACCGTTGGCCCTTCACGGCGGTTTCGGGAGCAGCCAGGAAGTCGAGCATGCCACCGCTCTCGCGTGTCGGCGCGGCTGCCAGGTGCCTGTCATCCGTGGCATTCCCCGTTTCGTGCCGTCGGAAGACTACGCCGCAGCCTTCGGCTGGCAGTGGAAGCGCTTTCGTCGCTCGCAGCTGGACTCGTACACCGGCACCACGATCTCGAGGGATCGTCTCACCCGATGCCTCGGCGGCAGCCTCGAGGTCGTTGGCGGCAAGGCAGTACTCGAAGCGGGCTGCGGGGCGGGACGCTTCACGGAGATCCTGCTCGAAGCGGGTGCTCGCGTCGTCGCAGCGGATCTGTCGTCCGCCGTCGAGGCGAACTACGCGAACCGCGGAAGCACCCTCGGCTACTTCATCTGCCAGGCGGACGTGCGACACCTTCCGGTCGCACCGCGATCGTTCGATATCGTCGTCTGCCTCGGTGTCATCCAGCACACACCGGATCCGGAGCAGACGATCGCCGCGCTGGCGGGCTATGTGAAGCCGGGTGGGCTGCTCGCGATCGACCATTACGGCCGCAACTACCCCGCGACGTGGTCCCGGCGCGCGATCCGGGCGTTGCTGCTCCGTCTGCCGCCCGAGCAAGCGCGCTATCTGGCGTTAGGCATCACCAGGGCCCTGCTCCCTGTGCATCGCACGCTGTGGCATCGCCGGCGAGGCTTCGCCCGGCTGCGGCGGTACCTCGCGCGATTGTCGCCCGTCGTCGACTACTACGACGCGTATCCGGAGCTCCGCCCGGAGCTCCTGGTGGAGTGGGCACTGCTCGATACGCACGATACGCTGACCGACCGCTTCAAGCACCTTCGCGATCCCGAGGAAATTCGCGCGACCCTCGTAGGGCTCGGCCTCTCGAACGTCGAGGTGCGTGCCGCAGGCAATGGCGTCGAAGCTCGCGCTCGAGGAGCCATCGACGGAGCGCGTCACGACGACGTCGATTCGCCGATGGCGTTCACGCACGCGACGGGCTCGGCCTGATCATGTGCGGCATTGCTGGATTCACCGGGCCCCGCGCCGACGACGCGCTGCACGCGATGGTGCACGCGCTTCATCATCGCGGTCCTGACGACAGCGGCGTCTGGACCAGCGATTCGGCATCGCTCGGCATGGCGCGGCTGGCAGTGCTCGATCTGAGCGCGGCCGGGCATCAGCCCATGGCGACTGACGATGGCGCGATCCAGATCGTGTACAACGGCGAGGTCTACAACTTTGCTGCCGAACGCCGAGCGCTCGCGGCCATGGGCGTCTGCTTCCGCTCGACGTCCGACACGGAAGTCGTGCTCCGCCTCTACGAGCGCTACGGGGACGATTTCGTCGTCAGGCTCCGCGGAATGTTTTCGTTGGCCATCTGGGACCGGCGCCGCGGGCCGGGTCGCGAGCGACTGGTCCTCGCACGTGACCACCTTGGGATCAAGCCCCTGCTCTATACCCGGGTGGGTCCGCGGATCGTGTTCGCGTCGGAGTTGAAGGCGCTTCTCGCCGGCGGCCTCGTCGCGCCGACGATCGACCCGGCTGCCCTTCGGACGCTGCTCACCTATGGGGCCGTTCTTCAGCCACGCACGATGCTCCGCGATGTCCACGCTTTGCTGCCTGGACATCGGTTGGTCGTCGAGGCCGGCGAGACGCGGCTCGAGCGGTATTGGTCGTTAGGCGTGGACCGCGTCGCCGGTCTGCGGTTGCGTTCATACGGCGACCAGGTAGATGCGGTCGCCAACGTTCTCGAGGAGTCGGCACGTCTCCAGCTCGTGAGCGACGTGCCGCTGGGTGCCTTTCTCAGCGGCGGCGTCGATTCGTCGATCCTTGTCGCCGTAATGACCAAGGCGGTCGGTACCCCGGTCAAGACGTTCTCGGTCGGGTTTGCCGACGAGGGGTCGGCGATCGATGAAACCGCCGACGCGGAGCGGATGGCGCGCCACCTCGGGACCGATCATACGACGTCGATCGTAACCGGCGACGATGTGCGCGATCGGATTACCGCCATTGCCGCCGCGCTCGATCAGCCGAGTGTGGACGGTGTGAACAGCTACTTCGTGTCGCTGGCGGCACGGCGCAGCGTCACGGTCGCGGTATCGGGCACCGGTGCGGACGAGTTGTTCGCGGGGTACCCGTGGTTCATCACGATGGCCCGCGAGACCGAGCGATGGGCGCGCGAGCCATGGCGAGTGTTGGCGGGTTCCCTGGTGGCTGCCGCCGCGAGACACCCCGCCTTCGACCATCTCGTCCGGCGACGTGGTGGCGGCCGCGTTCATCGGCTGCGCCGCGGCGGGTTCGTCGGCGTCTATGGGGAGACCTACCAGATCTTCGGGCCGGTGGGAGCAGCGCGACTGCTCGCGCCAGCGGTTGCCACGGCCGCGGGTGCTGGTGCCCCGCCGCATCGAGACCTGACGCGCCTCGACGAGCTGGCTGCGGGCACGTCGATCGAACGCGTGACGGCGCTTGCGACGCGGGGATATCTCACGAATCAACTCCTTCGAGACATCGACGCCGTATCGATGGCGCATTCGCTCGAAGTGCGAGTCCCCTACCTCGACCCGGGAGTCGTCGACACGGTTCTCTCGCTGCCTGACGCGGCAAAGCTGGGCGATGTGCGCGCCACGGACCCCTACGGCCAGACGTATCGCGAAACGGGAGCCAAGCGCGTGCTCATCGATGTCGGTCGTCGATGGCTGCCCCGAGACTTCGATGTGCAGCCGAAACGGGGCTTCGCGATGCCGTTCGATGCGTGGCTTCGCGGGCCCCTGGGCGACGTGTTCGACGACACGCTCGACGGCCGAAGCGCGAGGCAGCGCGGGTTCCTCGAGCCGTCGGGCGTAGAGCGGGTGCGTGACCGGTTCAGGCGCGGAGAAGCGTCGTGGCCGGAGCCGTGGCTTCTCATGATGCTCGAGTTGTGGTGTCGCGAGGTGCTGGACACCGGCGGGCGTGCGTCCGTCGAGCGGATCGCGCGCGCGCCTAACGTCGATGCGACCGACGTCACGCTGTTGCCAGCCTTCGACCGCGGCGGTGCCTCGTGACGATCGTTCACGAACCACCGCGTGCTACGTCCGGAGTGACGACACCGGCAGCCGTCGGCGACGCGCCGTGGGCGCGCGTGACGCGCTTCGACGACGACCCCCATCCGACCCGACCCCGGATCCTGTTCATCGGGCATGCCGATAGTACCCACGCCCATGCGTGGATCGACCTGCTGGCGGGCGCGGACCTCAACGTCCGGCTGTTCGCGCTTCCGGGTGGAGTGCCTCCTGATTCCTGGGAAGTCCGCACGTATGTGAGCGCGCCCACGAGCCAACGCCTCGACACGCGAACGCGACGCCGTCTGTATCCCGCCGGGCGCCTGGCGCGCGCCCCGAAGCGCGCCTATGCACGCCTCGTGTCCAGCGACCGCGCGGTGGAGCAGCGCTGGCTGGCACAGGTCATTCGCGACTGGAAGCCGAACATCGTCCACACGTTAGGCCTCGATCCGGCCGGAGAGTTCTACTTCGACACGCGGCAACAGTACGGCCTCGAGACGGCGGCGGCGTGGGTCGCGCAGACCCGCGGAGGCTCGGATCTCGCGCTGGCGCGCTTCGACGACGCGAGAGCTTCGCGCCTTGGGGACGTGCTTCGGGCGAGCGACTGCATCGTGAGCGACAACGCCGTCAACTTCGAGATCGCTCGCGACATGGGCGTCGGCGCCGAGCAGCTCTCGCCGATCGGCACCGTGCCGGGCACCGGCGGCGTCGACATCGATGCCCTTCACTCGTACGCGCGCGGACGCCCGTCCACGCGCTCGGTGATCCTGTGGCCAAAAGCGTACGAGTGCCCGTGGTCGAAGGCACTGCCGGTGTTCCAGGCGCTCGTCACGCATTGGGATCGTCTACCGCCGTGCGAGGTGCATCTTCTGGCAATGGAGCCGGAGACACGCATGTGGTTTCACTCGCTCCCGGTGCACGTCAGGCAGGCGTGCCGTATCGAGGACCGCATCCCTCGGCACGAGGTGCTTCAGCTGATGGGGCGTGCTCGCGTCATGCTCGCCCCTTCGCTCGTGGACGGAACGCCGAACTCGATGTTCGAAGCAATGGCTACAGGGGCGCTCCCGATTCTCTCTCCGTTGGACACGATCCGGCCGCTGGTGCGTGACTCATCGAACGTGCTGTTCGCGCGAAACCTCTACCCCGACGAGATCGGGGAGGCGCTCGTGCGAGGAATGCACGACGACGTCCTCGTGGACTCGGCGGCGGACCGCAACCTCACGCTGGTGCGACAGCTGGCCGACCGATCCGCGATCCGGCCGCGTGTGGTGAGCTTATACGAGTCGCTCGCGACCAGGAGGCCGCGGTGAGGGCCCTCGTCCTTGGCGCCGCCGGGATGCTTGGGCATCGGCTGTGGCGCGAGCTCGACCGGCACATGGACGCGTTTGCCACCGTGCGCGGCCCGGCCGACGATTACGCCTCGCTCGCGTGGTTCGACCCACAACGGTTGATCGGCGGCGTCGATGTGCTGTCCGACGCGGATCTCGACCGCGCGATGTCGACAGCGAAACCGGACGTGGTCATCAACGCGGTCGGCATCGTGAAGCAGCGGCCCGACAGCGACAACGCGACCGGCACGATCGCGGTGAACGCGCTGCTGCCGCATCGCCTCGCGGATCGGTGCTCCGCGGCGGGGATACGGTTCATCCAGATCAGCACTGACTGTGTATTCGCCGGCACCAAGGGCGCGTATACGGAACGCGACGTCCCGGATGCGCGCGACCTCTACGGCCGAAGTAAGCTGCTGGGCGAAGTGGACCGCGACGGGTGCCTAACGGTTCGGACCTCGATGGTGGGCCGCGAGATCCGGACAGCGCGGGGGCTGGTCGAGTGGTTCATCTCCCGTCGGGGGGACATCGTGCCTGGCTTCACGCGCGCGCGTTTCAGCGGGCTCACGACGCCCGAGCTGTCGCGAGTGATCTCCGATATCATTCAACGTCATCCCGACCTTCGCGGCGTGTGGCACGTTGCCAGCGATCCGATCAACAAGTTCGACCTTCTCACGATCGTGAACGATGCGTTCGGCCTGGGCTCGGTGCTTCGGGCGGACGAGTCGTTCGTCTGCGACCGCACGCTCGACGCGAGTCGCTTCATGAACGCGACGGGAT
>DATCGG010000164.1:0-14715 GCA_036509075.1 Gemmatimonadaceae bacterium | reverse complement strand
TTCTCGTCGTCGCTCAACACGGGGAACGGGAAGACCAGCTCCTCCCGGATGTCCCCGACGAACGCGCTCTTTGTGAAGGACGGGTTGACGTCGGGAGCGGCGAGATGCGGTTCGTTCTTTCCGGCGGTGGTCGGGGTCTCGGTCATGCAGAAAGCATGACCTCCGCCACGCCCGATTCGCCAGCCTCGCCGCCACCGACCGGAGTCTTTCGCGCGCTCCGGCACCGAAACTACCGGCTCTTCTTCAGTGGTCAGACCGTCTCACTGGTCGGGACGTGGATCACTCGCGTGGCCACGAGCTGGCTTGTCTACCGCCTCACCGGCTCGGTGCTGCTCCTCGGCGTCGTTGGCTTCTTCGGACAGATCCCGACGCTGATCCTCGCGCCGTTCTCGGGCGTGCTGGTCGACCGGTGGAACAGGCATCGCATCCTGGTCGTCACGCAGGTGCTCTCGATGCTGCAGTCGTTCGCGCTCGCGGGCCTGTCGTTCGCCGGGATCATTACCGTGACCGACGTGCTGCTCCTGCAGGCGGCCCAAGGCATCATCAATGCATTCGACACGCCGGCCAGACAATCGTTCGTCGTGGAGATGGTGAACGACCGCGGCGACCTGCCTAACGCCATCGCGCTCAACTCGTCGATGGTGAATCTGAGCCGCGTGATCGGCCCGTCCATCGGCGGGGTCATCATCGCGGCGGTCGGGGAAGCCTGGTGCTTCCTCATCGACGGCGTCTCGTACATCGCTGTCATCGCATCGCTGGTCGCGATGCGCGTCGCGGTCCGTCCGAAAGAGTCGTCCACCAAGGGAATCTCGGAGGAGTTGCTCGACGGGTTCCGCTACGTGTCAGGCTTTCCGCCGGTGCGGTCGGCGCTGCTTCTGCTCGCGCTCGTGAGCACGATGGGCATGCCGTACACAGTGCTCATGCCCGCGATTGCGACCAAAGTGCTCCACGGCGGATCCCACACGCTCGGATTCCTGATGACGGCATCCGGCTGCGGCGCCCTTGCCGGCGCGTTCTACCTCGCTTCGCGACGCACGGTCCTCGGGCTGGGACGCGTGATCGCCATCGCGACCTGCGCGTTCGGCGTCGGACTCGTGCTCTTCAGTCTCTCGCGGAGTACGCTGCTCTCGCTGTTGGTCCTCCCCGTCGCCGGCGCCGGGATGATGGTCACGATGGCGTCGACGAACACGGTGTTGCAGACGATCGTCGAGGAGCGGCTTCGCGGGCGGGTGATGGCCTTCTACGCGATGGCATTTCTCGGCACGGCACCGATCGGAAGCCTGATCGCAGGCGTGATCGCCGACCGCATTGGCCCGACAGCCACCATCGCGCTCGGCGGCGTGGCCTGCATCATCGGAGGCATCTGGTTCGCCGTCGGGCTTCCGAAGTTCCGGGCACACGTGCGCCCGATCTATATAGAGCGCGGGATTATCACCCGAAATTGATTCGCAGTCATTAGTCATTAGTCGTTAGCCGTTAGTCGTTTGCTAACGACTTGAGACTAACGACTATCGACTAGAGCGCTCGACTAATCCTCGGCGAGCTGTCTCAGGAGCCGCACCGCCTGAATCGCGCTCACCGTCGGCCGAGCGCCGTTCTTCACCGCCGCCACCAGCGGACCGTCGCGACCATACAGGTCATTCCCGAAGTACAGCCGACCGTCGCGAATGACCGTCGTGAAGTAGACGATGTACACCGGGACCTTCTGCTTGAGTTTCAGGGTCCGATCATCGGGACCGCTCTCCATGGCATTCTTCACTTGCTCGGGCGTCCAGCCGAGCACCCACTGCGCCATCTCCTCGGGCTTTTCGAGGCGGATGCAGCCGTGGCTGAAGGCGCGCACGTCCTTGGCGAACAGCTGGTCCTCGGGCGTGTCGTGCATGTAGATGTCGAACGAGTTGGGGAACATGAACTTCACGAGGCCTAACGCGTTCTTGTCGCCCGGCTTCTGGCGGATGCGCTCCTTGCCGGCTTCGTTCACGATCTCGTAGTCGTTGCGATCGAGGAACGTCGGGTCCGCCTCGACCTTGGGCCACAGCTCCTTCGCCGCGATCGAGTCCGTCGCGTTCCAGTACGGGCGAAAGACCACGTACTGCATGGAGTCGGAGAAAACCGGCGTGTTCTTGTCCTTGTACTCCGCGCCGACGATCACCTTCATGTTCATCACCGGCTTGCCGTCGTCGTACGCGTCGAGGCGGAACGACGGAACGTTCACGAACACGTACCTGTCGCCGAGCGAGCGGGGCATCCATCGGTACCGCTCCATGTTTGCGGCGATCTGGCCGAGCCGGAACGTCGCGGGCACGTTGAGCGCCTGCACGGTCTCCTTCCCGAGCGCGCTGTCCACGGAGATGCCGTGCTCGCGCTGGAACTGCGCGACGGCCGCGGCGAGAGCCTGGTCGTATACCGCCGTGGTCGTGCCCTTGCTCTTCGACGGCTTCGTGGGTGCATTCACGTCATAGCCTTCGACACGAAGCCGGTCACGCAGCGCCGTTAGGCGATCCACGGGAGCGGAATCCCCCGGCTTGATCGCCTTGCCTGGCGGCACCGAATCCCAGCCACCCTTCGCGACGATCTGTCGGAACCGCGTGAGCTGTTTCTGCAGCTCCTTGTACTCCGCGTACTCTGGACGCATCTGCGTCATGGTGACATCGAACCGCGTGTCTTTCAGGAACCGGCCGAGCGCGGAATCCACCTGGGCCGGCGTCGGCTTGATGTGCCAGTCCTGCGACACGCTGCTCGGATCCACCTGGCCGGTCAGCAGGTCCTGCCCGAGCGTCACGTAGGTCGCGGTCAGCACGACGTCCACGTCGCCCAGCAGCTCGGCGCTTGGCCGCTTCGCCTTGAGCAGCGTGGCGAGAAGACGGTGGAGGTCATCGAGCGGATAAGCATCGAGGGCGAGCGCATCGGCGTCGGCATTGAGCAGCGCGGTCATGAGCGTCTTCGTGCGACGCTCGCGGAGCCCGTCACCGTCGAGCCAGATCGGGTAGCCACCGTACTCGGCGTAGAGCTTGACGGCGTGCCTCCATTGCGCCTCGCTGATCGGTTTGGGACGTGGCTCCTTCAGGCGTTTGGCGACCGCGGCGCGAACGTCCGCGATCGAAACGCCTTTCACCGACTTGATCCTGGCAGGCTTGAACGATTTGTCGATCTCGCCGCCACTTTCGCTCCGCTGTGGCTCTTTCCCGCCCAGCTTGTCGCAGGCGGCCGCGACGACGACGGCAAGCACGAGGCCGCACGTCGTCCGAGCGACGGCGTGAGGCACAAAACGAGGTCGAGCTGGTTGCCCGAAGTTGGTCGACATTTCGAGAGAGTCTCCTGGTGCACGTCGTCGTGCAGGGCACGACGGCTGGGTCTGGTGCAATCGCCAATAGGCGAAATGCGGGCCAGCGCCGCAGCCCCTCTGCACACGACGAGCGAGTCCGCGGGTGCCTGTCGAGGGCGTTTCGGCAGCCGTAGGTTCCCTTCCCCTTCGACTTGCACACGATCTCCATGACGATCCTCACGGTTCCGACCCAGCCATTCACCGATCAGAACCCCGGTACGTCCGGGCTCCGGAAGCGCGTCTCGGTGTTTCAGCAGCCGGGTTACCTCGAGAACTTCGTCCAGGCTGTCTTCGACGCGGCGGACCTGCCGCGCGGAGCGACGCTTGTGGTTGGCGGAGACGGCCGCTACTTCAACCGTCAGGCGATCCAGACCGTGCTGCGCATGGCGGCGGCGAACGGTGTCGGACGAGTGCTCGTCGGACGCGGAGGGATCCTGTCCACACCGGCGGCGTCGTGCGTGATTCGCGAGCGAAAGGCCGACGGCGGGATCATCCTGTCCGCCAGCCACAACCCCGGCGGGCCTAACGGGGACTTCGGGGTGAAATACAACCTCTCGAACGGTGGCCCCGCACCCGAGCAAGTGACGTCCGCGATCGCGAAGCGCACGCGCGAGATCTCGGAGTACCGCACGGTCGACGGCCCGGACGTTCACCTCGACCGCGATGGCGACCACCAGCTCGGCAACCTCCGCGTGTCAGTCATCGATCCCGTCGCGGACTACGCCGAGCTCATGGAACGGTTATTCGACTTCGATGCGCTGCGCGCGCTGTTCGCGAAGGGCAAGTTCCGCATGCTGTTCGACGCGATGCACGCCGTGACGGGCCCGTACGCGAAGGAAATTCTCGAGCGTCGTCTCGGAGCACCTAACGACACCGTGATGAACGGCGAGCCGCTGGAGGATTTCGGGGGCGGTCATCCGGACCCCAACCTCACGTACGCCCACGACCTCGTCGAGCGGATGAAAGGCGCAAGCGCACCGGACTTCGGCGCGGCCTCCGACGGCGATGGCGACCGCAACATGATCCTGGGCCGCGACTTCTTCGTGACGCCGTCGGACAGCCTCGCGATCCTCGCGGCGAACGCGAAGCTGGCGCGCGGCTACTCGAAAGGGCTGGCCGGTGTCGCGCGCTCGATGCCGACGAGCGGCGCGGTCGATCACGTCGC
Organism: Gemmatimonadaceae bacterium; assembly: GCA_036509075.1. Lineage (GTDB taxonomy): Bacteria > Gemmatimonadota > Gemmatimonadetes > Gemmatimonadales > Gemmatimonadaceae > JAJKIV01. The sequence goes on along the minus strand of DATCGG010000164.1, from coordinate 10,225 downwards.
GAAACGACTGGGAATCGGCTGCTACGAGACGCCAACGGGCTGGAAGTTCTTCGGTAATCTCCTGGACGCGGGCAAGATCACGTTATGCGGTGAGGAGAGCTTCGGCACCGGCTCGGATCACGTGCGCGAGAAGGACGGTCTGTGGGCGGTGCTCTTCTGGTTGAACATCCTTGCCAGTCGAGGGGAGTCCGTCGAACAGATCGTTCGCACACACTGGCGCGACTTCGGCCGCAATTACTACACGCGCCACGACTACGAGGAGGTTCCGGCCGACGCTGCGCGAGCGGTGATGGCCCGAGTGCAGGAGCAGTTGGCCGCCCTTCCCGGTACGACCGTGGCGGGACGCCGCGTTCAATCCGCCGATGATTTCGCGTATCACGACCCGGTGGACGGCAGCACGAGCGAGCACCAGGGTCTCCGGATCATCTTCGCTGACGGCGCTCGGATCGTGTATCGCTTGTCAGGCACCGGCACATCGGGCGCGACGCTGCGAGTCTACATCGAGTCGGTCGAACCGGATGCGTCGAAGCAGAATCACGACGCGCAGGACGCACTTCGTGACTTGATCGGCGCGTCGCTTCAGCTTTCGGATCTGCGTCGACTCACTGCGCGGAACGCGCCGACCGTCATCACGTGAACCGACCGGCTACAAGGCCGGGCAATATCCAGAAAGAGGGGAAACCGAAACGGCCGGAAACTACTGATCAGGCGGATCGCTCCGAGAACGGGACAATCCCGATCGCAACGAGCCTGTTTTAAGGAGAACAACCTCGGGAAGCAGGGGCGTCCCGAAGTCGTTCCCAAGCAATTATCGGCTCGTTGCGCCTGGAGCCATCGCTCGGCGTGGACCGATCCGCCAGATCCGTTGTTTCCGGCCGTTTCCGTTTCCCCTTTGGTTTTGGATGCTAGACGAAGAATGGCCAGCGGAGGTCAGAATCTCTGCCACCCAAATCCTCGCCCTAACGAGATCACCCATCCGCCCTGCTCGACGTCGCTCGCGAAGCGATACGCGAAGTCCAGCCGGCCAACGACCGATCCGGCCGAGCGGATCGAGCCAATCCGGAAGCCGAAGCCAGCGTCGGTACCCGTTCGACGCTCCATCCCATCGAACCACGCGCCGCCATGGTCCACGAACCCGGCGACCCCCAGCCCGAGCAGGCCCAGGAACCGCGGCAGCACGAGATACCGATACTCGCCGTTCACCAGATAGTAGCGGTCTCCCGTAAACGCGTGCGCTGGAAACGCGCGCACCGCGTACCCGAGCCCGAGGTCGTACTCCGCGCCGAACGGCGGATTGTTCAGCTGCCCGCCCGCTATCCGCCCGACCAGCAGGTGGGAATCGTTAGGCTGCACCACGGTGAGCAGCGAGGCGTCGACGCTCGACGAGTCGGTGCCCTCGCTCGAGCGGAGGCCGCTGATCGATGCCCCGGCCTGCGCGAACCCTGCCGGCACGCGCGTCCCCACCGACGCGGCAACGCGGCCGCCGATCCCGTTTCGCTCGTACCCCCAGGCGCTCGGTGCAAGCAGCACATCGGTCCGGACAGTCAGCCCCAGATCGACATCCTCCACGCGGCCCATTGCCTCGTAGTTATGCACCTGGATGTAGTGTGGCCGCCGCGCGGCGACGTACGGGCCGACAGCTACCGTGATCGTGCGTGGCAGCGCGACGGTGCTTCCCTGCTCGCCGAAATCATCGCGGAGCACCTGCCCGGTGAAGCCGAGGCGGAAATAACCGCGCGAGCTCGCGTCCAGTGCGACGGCCCCCTCGGCGCGCAGGATGGCGTTCTGCCGATGCGCCGAGTCCTTCGGAAAGGGATTACCGGCTTCGTAGTGCAGTACGCGCCCGTCGAACAAACCCCACGCCAGGAACCCACCCTGCCGTGACGAGAGGCTGTAGAATGGAGCATTCAGCGTCGCGCCCGCAGCATGGCCGTCCGATAGTCGTGCATACGACGCCCCGATGCCGACGCGATTCGCGATCAGCCGTGGCGTGTCGAACCCGACGATCACCGTCGTACGATCCGGGTCGTTCTGGTAGCCTAACGTGGCAATCGTTCTCGTGCCGAGCAGGTTGGTTTCCTGCACGGACGCGTTGATGACGTGCTGTGTTCCGCTCGTGCGAAGCCCGAACCCGAGTTCGGTCGTCCACCCATCCGTCGTCCGGACACGAACGGTCACCCCCGAGTCGGTGGTGACCGTGTCGATCCAGACGTCGCGGAAAATCGCGAGCGCGCGAAGGTTGCGGGCCGACTCGTTCGTGCGGGCGGTGTCGAACGGCTCACCGGGCGCGAATAGCAGCTCGCGTCGAATCACATAGACTCGCGTCCGCGCGTGGAGCGCGTTGACGAGGGCAAAACCCCAGAACCGTTTTGCCTCGAGGGAGTCGAACACCTCGGCGCGATCGATCACGACGTCGCGGATGACGGGCGCGCTCGGCTTCGGGGCCTGCCCGGCCGCCGGGGCAGCCGGTAGCAGGGCCACGACGCTCACGAGCACGACCCAGCACCAACGGCATCCGGCGGAACCAGTCATTCGACTCCAGAGGGCGCGTGGAGCCGGAAGGCTGTTGCTCGCGCGGGGTGGTGTCAATCACCGCCACATCTGTTGATCACAGCCTATGGGGTGAACCTTGGTTTGGTTGGCGTGATGACATGCGGCGTCCCCGCAAGCGCCTGATTGATCTTCGCCACGCGCGACGCAATGATCGCGTCGAGCCGCGCCTGCGCCGCATCGGTCTCCGTCTTGAGCTCCGCGAGGCGCAGCATCTCTCCCGCTGTCGGCGGCATGAGCGGACGCCAGACCATGCCCGATACTGTCTGGACCTCCTCGCGAAGGCGCGGATATTGGCGGTACCCAAGCCCCGCGAGCGGACGCGCGAGCAGGGAATCTCGGAAATGCCGCAGGTCCCTGAGCGCCGAGTCGACGTCCGCGAGCACACGACGCTGCGACGAGTCGGGGGAGCCCGCGGCATCGCGCGGCGAACGGCGCAGCTGCTCCTGCAGAGCCGTTAGTTGCCGCACCATGTCGTCGGTCCCGGCGACTACCTGATTGACGCGCAGCGTCAGGTCGCGGAGCTGGATGGCCGCGTCGTGCTGCGCGATCACCTGCGCCGGCGTCATGTCGCTCCGCGGGTCCATCTCGACCTGCACGGTCTTCTTGTACTCCTTCCCACCGACTGAAAGCGCCACCGTGTAGGTCCCTGGGAGGACAGACGGAGCCTGTGGTCCCGCAAAGGGATTGTCGTCGTTCGATCCCTCCGATGCCCCCTCGGTCGCCGCGCGACGACGCGCGCGCAGCGCCTCGAGCGAAGTATCGGCCGGCGTGCCCGCCGCGGAACCGGCGGCCGCCGCACGAGCGGCGCCGCCCGCCGGGCCGCCAGGCGGCGCGTCGTACCGCAGGTCCCACGAAGCGCGGTTCACCCCGGCCTCGTCGTTCACGCGCCGGATGCGCCTAACGACCTTTCCATCCTTGTCGCTGATCGTGACGTTCACCTCGCCGGGCGGTTGATCCTTCAGGTAGTACGTGATCAGCGCGCCCGGGAGCGGGTTCTCGCCCCGCCAGGACTTCTGCCCGAGGTTGCCGTCGCGACTCCACATGCTCCAGCGCACCGCCGGTCGCATGTCGAACACGACCGCCTCGGACGCCTTCGCTGACTCGAGCTGCTGCAGCGCGGTGATGTCGTCGAGGATGTAGAGGCCACGCCCGTGCGTCGCGAGCAGAAGATCGTTGTCGCGCGGATGAACCTGGATGTCACGAACCTGGACGACCGGGAGATCGCCGCGCAGCGACGACCAGTGCGCGCCGCGGTCCCACGACGCCCACACGCCCATCTCGGCCCCGAGATACAGGAGATTCTTGTTCTTCGGATCTTCGCGCACGACGTGAACCCAGGTCGCCTTCGCCGGGAGATCGCCGGTGATGCGCGTCCAGCTCTTGCCGAAGTCCGTCGTCACGTACGCGTATGGCGTGTAGTCGTCGTCCTGATGATGGTCGGCGGCGACGTACGCCGTGCCAGCATCGAAATGCGACGCCTCGACCGTCGGGATCCACGCGTTAGGCTTGAGCCCCGGCACGTTCTTGAACACGCTCGTCCACGTTTTTCCGCCATCGCGCGTCACCTGCACGTTGCCGTCGTCGGTCCCGACCCAGATGACGTTCGAGTCCAGCGGCGACGGCGCGATCGTCAGGATCGTGCAGTGGAATTCCGCGGCGGTGTTGTCCACGACGATCGGCCCGCCCGACGACTGCTGCTTCGCCGGATCGTTGGTCGACAGGTCTCCCGAGATCGGGGTCCACGACATCCCGTAGTCCGTGGACTTGAACAGCACGTTCCCGCCGAAGTACACGACCTTCGGGTTCTGCGGCGACAGCGCGATCGGCGAGTTCCAGTTGAAGCGGTACTTGTGCGAGATCATCGCGTCGCCGACGGATCCGACGCGATTCGGGTATGGGTAGATCGTCTTCTGCGTCCCCGTCCGCGTATCGGTGATGTTGAGCATCCCGCCCTGCGCGTCGGAGTAGATGAGCCACGGCTTGTCCATCACCGGAACCGTGAAGAAGCCGTCGCCACCGGAGACGGTATACCAGTCAGCCTTCCGGTTGCCTTGACCCGACAGCGCCTGACTCGGCCCACACCAGTTGCCGTTGTCCTGCAGGCCACCGCACGTCATGTACGGCCGCTGCATGTCGTAGTTGATGTGGTAGAACTGCGTGAACGGGAACGTGTTCACGACCTCGAACGTCTTGCTGCCGTCGTAGCTCACCTGCCAGCCGCCGTCCGAGCCGCTCAGGACGCGGTTCGGGTTGAGAGGATCGATCCACATCGCCTGATGGTCGCCGTGGACGTCCCTGGCGATCGTGCGGAACGTGGTGCCACCGTCTTCTGATAGGTACAGTGACCCTGAGAGGGCAAACAACTTGTTCGGGTTCTTTGGATCGACGCGGATGTCGGCGTAGTAGAACGGGCGGAAGTTGATGTTCGGATCGCGATTCACCGTGCGCCACGTCGCGCCGGCGTCGTCGGAGCGCCACAGCTCGCCCTCAGTCTTCGTCTCGCTGATCACGTAGACGATGTTCGGATCGCTCGGCGCCACCGCCACGCCGATGCGGTCCATGTCGCCCTTGGGAAGTCCTCGCTCCTGCCCTTTGCCGGACAGGCGCTCCCACGTGTCACCGCCGTTCACCGACTTGTAGACCGCGGTGTTGCCGCCACCCGACTCGAGGTGCCACGCCCAGCGCCGGTACGTGTACATCCCGGCATAGATGATGTTCGAGTTGTTCGGGTCGGCGGAGATATCGGAGCAGGCGGTCTGCGGATCCACGAACAGCACCCGCTTCCAGGACTTCCCTCCGTCCACTGTCTTGAAGACGCCGCGCTCCTCGTTAGGCCCCCACTCGCGGCCAATGCTGCATGCGAACACGATGTCCGGGTTGTGCGCATCGATCACGAGCCGGGCGATCTTGTCGGACTTCTCGAGCCCGATGTGCGTCCAATGCTCGCCGCCGTCGATCGACTTGTACATCCCGTCGCCGATCGACGCGTTGTTGCGCGGATTCCCCTCTCCCGATCCAACGTAGATCACGTTCGGGTCGCTCGGCGCGATCGCGATCGCACCGATCGACGAGACATCCTGCTTGTCGAAGATCGGTTTGAAGGTCGTGCCCCCGTTCGTCGTCTTGATGATCCCGCCGTTCGCACCGGCCACGTAGTACGTGAAGGGGTCGCCGGGCACGCCTACGACCACCGAGATCCGGCCGGCGTTGTTCGCCGGCCCCACCGAGCGCCAGTTGAGGCGCCGCACCGCGTCCGAGACCGGATCACGAGGCGGCGCGCCCTTGTCGGCGGGAGCGGAGGTCGGGGTCTGCGCCGACAACTTCGGGGCGGCAGAGAGGGACACCAAAAGCAGCCACGAACGAGCGTTACACGTCATCGGGCGGTGCCTCGATGAAAGGGAATCTGAGAGGGTGAAGGTGCGGTCGCGCGCGCGTACATTGCAGCGGTCGGTTGCGCTTCGCCAGCGCCCGAAACCCTGGTTGCCTGAGTAATGTCCAACCTGCAGTAACAGGGCGGTGTCATCAGGTCGTCGGCACGTTTAGCCTCCCCGTTCCCGGTTCCCTGTTCCCGGTTCCCCGCTCTCCGGACCTTGTCGTTAGCAGAGCAAATACGCGATACCCTGGGCAGTTCGTTCACCGTCGAGCGCGAGCTCGGCGGCGGGGGCATGTCGCGCGTGTTCGTCGCCTATGATCAGGCGCTGGAGCGACGCGTTGTCGTGAAGGTGCTCTCGCCGGAGCTCATGGCGGATGTGAACGCCGAGCGCTTCCGCCGCGAGGTCCTCGTCGTAGCGGGGCTGCAACATCCGCACATCGTGCCCGTGCTCAGCGCGGGCGAAATGGCGGGCCGGCCCTACCTCGTGATGCCGTACGTGGAAGGCGAGTCCCTCCGCGCGCGCATCACGCGCAGCGGGCCGATTCGCATCGTCGACGGGGTGGGCGTGCTGCGCGATGTGGCGCGAGCGCTGGCGTACGCGCACGAGCGCGGCATCGTCCATCGCGACATCAAGCCGGACAACGTGCTCATCCACGCCGGCTCTGCGGTGGTTGCCGATTTCGGCGTGGCGAAAGCCCTGGACGTAGCGCGACGCACGCCAGGCACAGGATCGCAGGGGACGCTCACGGCCGCCGGCTCGTCGATGGGGACGCCGGGGTACATGGCGCCCGAGCAGATCGCCGCGGACCCTAACGCCGACTACCGCGTGGATATCTACGCATTCGGGGTCACGGCATACGAAGCGCTCGCGGCCAAGCATCCGTTCCACGGTCGGCCGCCGCACGCGTTGCTCGCGGCGCATCTCTCCGAAGTGCCGCCCTCGCTCGCAACCTTGCGGCCCGATGTGCCGGCGGCGCTCGTGTCGCTCGTGATGCGGTGCCTCGAGAAGGACCCCGACAAGCGACCGCAGAACGCGCAGCAGATTCTCACGGCGCTCGAGGATCCCGCCGTGCTGAGTGGCGAGCTCACGCCGACGACCGGTGCCGCCATCGCCGCGCAGGCGCGAGCGTCGCGTCGCCAACGCGCGGTGCTCGTCGTGGCAGCGGTGTTCGCCGTGGTCGCCGCGGTCGCGACAGGATTGCTCGTGCGCCGCGGATCGCGTGCGTCGGCTCCGACGGTCACGGCCGTAGCCGCCACGCCGGCGATCGCGGTGCTGCCATTCGTAGAGCTCGGAAGCGACTCGGGAAACGTCGCTGCGGAGGCGATACAGACGGAGCTCACGAATGCCCTCGCGCGGGACCAACGCGTGCGCGTCGCGTCATCCAATACCGCAATCGCCCTGCAGAAGCGCCTCAGTCTCGGTCAGAAGGTGAACGATGCGGTGACGCTGTACGTCGAGGGCGTGGTACAGCGTGAAGCGAACCGCGTCCGCGTGGACGCCCGGATGGTGAACGCGGCCGACGGGTTCATGGTGTGGGCGCAGAGCTACGAGGGAAACGCCAACCAGTTGCTGGCGCTGCGAACCGAGATCGGCACCGCCGTATCCGAGGCCGTTCGCACCCACCTCGGCCTACCTGCCGAGCCTTCCCCAGCGCCGAAGCCCTGATTTTGACCCCATTACCGGGATAGATTCGCGGCGTCCGCGAGCTCGCCTCACCTCAGCCCGACGCCCGCATGACCGTTCCCCCGGGACAGCCAACTGTCGATGCCGACGCCGGCTGGATCATCGCCCGCGTTGGCCCGAGCGGCTATCGAACCGATGTCGAGATCAACGACTACGCGCTCATCGCCGACGAACCGACGACCGTCGGCGGCAGCGGCCTGGGACCAACGCCCTACGAGTTCCTGCTCGCCGCGCTCGGGTCGTGCACGGCAATGACACTGCGAATGTACGCGTCGCGAAAGCAGTGGCCGCTGGAGAGCGTCGTCGTCCGGCTGCGCGACACTCCGCCTCATATGAAGGACTGCGAGGAATGCGCAACATCCGCCGTCGGCCTCCGAAGCATTGACCGGATCGTCGAGCTGCACGGCCCATTAGCCCCAGAGCAACGTGCGCGCCTGATGGAGATCGCCGACCGCTGTCCGGTCAAGCAAACGCTCTCGCGCGGAATTCAGATCCGAACAGTCGAGTAAAGCAGATGTCCGTTCGTCACCGCGCGTTCGTTGCCCATTTCGCTGTCCACGCGGGGACGCTCCTCGTTGTCGCGACCGGCGCCGCTGCTCAGTCGACGAAAGAACCGCCGCGCATCGTGGAGCGGCCGCTTCCCGCGCAGCGCATCGCTGGTCCGATTCCGGCGCCGGCATCGGTGATTGGTTTCGAGCCGGGCACCGACCGCAAGCTCCCAACCTGGAAGCAGATCACCGACTACTTCACCGCGCTCGACAGGGCGAGCCCGCGCGTCTCGGTCCGCACACTCGGCAAGACGACGTTAGGCAGACCGTTCCTCGTCGCGTTCATCTCGGAACCGTCGACGCTCGCGAACCTCGAGCGCTACCGACAGATCCAGCGCAAGCTGATGGATCCCCGCTTGCGGACGGCAGGCGAGCGAGAGAAGCTCGTCGCCGACGGTAAGCTCGTCGTGCTCATCACGTCGAGCATCCACTCGACTGAAGTAGGCGGAATTCTCACCCCGCTCGTGCTCGCCGACCGTCTCGCGCGCGCCGAGACACGCGAAGCGCGGCAGGTGTTGGCGAATTCGATCATCATGCTGGTGCCCTCCCAGAATCCCGACGGCGTAGATATCGTCGGCAATCACTATCGCGCGACGCTCGGCACACCGGAGGAAGGATCCGGACCGCCGGACCTCTACCATTATTACGCCGGTCATGACAACAATCGCGACTGGTACGCGTTCGCCCTGAACGAGACCCGGTATACGGTCGATTCGCTGTACACGCCCTGGGATCCGCAGATCAACAACGACATCCATCAGCAGGGCGCGAACGCCGGGCGCATCTTCATTCCGCCGTACATGGACCCGGTGGAACCGAACATCGACCCGATCCTCACCGCCGGCACGAGCTCGTTAGGTTCGGCCATGAGCTGGCGGATGATCTCGGACGGATTCACCGGTGTAGCGACGAACGCGTCGTACGACCAGTGGTCGCCAGCGCGACAGTACGCCCTGAATCACCACGGCGTGCGCATCCTCACCGAGACGGCGAGCGCGCGCCTCGCGACGCCGATCGAGCTTTCGTTCGATAAGCTGGGACCCGGGCGAGGGTACGACGCCCGCGAGGTCACGTGGAACTACCCGGTGCTCTGGCCCGGCGGCAGGTGGGGCATCGGCGACATCGTGAAGTACCAGACCGCGGCGAGCTGGGCGCTCCTCGTGGAAGCGTCGCGCGACCGGCAGGGCTGGCTCGAGAGCTATGCCGACATGGGCGATCGAGCGTTAGGCGCGCTGCCGGCCTGGGGGAGGGACCCGTGGCCGTCCGCGTTCGTGATCCCGAAGTCGCAGGCCGACACACAGGCGCTCCAGCGGCTCGTCTGGACGCTGCAGCATGGCCAGGTCGAGATACGCCAGTCCACCGGGCCGGTGAACGCCGGGACCACCACGTATCCTGCGGGGAGCTACGTCGTGCTCGTTCGCCAGCCGTTCGGAGCGTACGCGAAGGCGCTGCTCGAGCGTCAACGGTATCCCGACCTGCACGAGTATCCAGGCGGCCCGCCGAAGGCCCCGTACGACGTGACGGCACACACGCTGCCGCTCCTGTTCGGCGTCGACGTCGCGGCGGTCATGGGTGAGCCACCGGCAACCGGCGGCCTCATCACGCCGATGGCCGAGCCGCGCTTCACCAGCGCGCTGAGCGATCGTCGCACGCGTCGCATCGCGATCTTCCGAACTTCGCGCGGCGAGTCGATGGATGACGGCTGGACGCGATGGGTGTTCGACAAGTACCGCGTCCCGTTCACGACCATCACGGAGAAGGACGTCGTCGCCGGGGTGCTGAACGAGAAGTTCGACGCGATCGTCGTGCCCGACCAGACACCGGCGCAGCTCACACGGGCGTTGGGCGAGGCGGGCACGGCGGCGTTAGGCGCATTCGTCGACGCGGGTGGCAGCGTGCTGGCGTTCAACGACGCATCGGCATTCGTGGCGGAAGCGCTCAAGCTTCCGGTGAAGAACGTGCTCGAGGGCGTCAAGAACACCGACTTCTACGCGCCCGGGTCCATTCTGGGCGTCGAGGTCAACAAGGCCAGTCCGCTGGCGGCCCCGCTAACGGCGCCCGTCCCCG
>DATCGG010000163.1:0-8063 GCA_036509075.1 Gemmatimonadaceae bacterium | reverse complement strand
CCTCGGCGCGTGGTCCCCAGAACCGCAGGTAGCGTCGCCACGTGGCCGCATGGCGGGCGTTGGGAGCGGAGGCCTGCTGTGGGTCTTCCATGCGCGGGCTCGCGGTCAGCGTGCGGCCGGGGCCGTCTCGAGCACCTTGAACACAGCGCCGGCAAATCGCGCCCAGTAGTCGCGCGATGCGGCGAGCTGCTTCTTCCCGGCGGTCGTTAGGCGATAGAACTTCGCCCGGCGATTGTGGTCGGTGATGCCCCACTCGGCGACGATGAGCCCTCGCTCCTCGAGCTTGTGAAGGGCCGGATACAGCGAGCCTTCCTCGACCTGGAGGACGTCGTCGGTGCACTGCTCGATCCAGCGCGCGATCCCGTAGCCGTGTGCAGGGGCCCAGGAGAGCGTCTTGAGGACCATGAGGTCGAGCGTTCCCTTCAGGAAGTCGGTCGTGGAGTCGGGCATTGGATTGGACTGGTCACCTAGGAGTTCTATGTATATACCTCGGTGTCCTAGGGTTCGCAAGAGCGCGTGCGAGCCGTGAAAGACGCGAGACGGCAGGGCTGCAGCGCGCAGACACGAGACGGCAGGTTGCAGACGGCAGAGAAGGCGTGTTCCCCTGGTCTCCCGTCTCCCGCTTCTCGGTCGGAGACTGTACCGTATCCGCGAGATTCTCGAGAGGTGATTCGTGGTCGCACGGCGGGAATTCCGATGGTGGCCCTGCCTTCTTGTCGCCGTCGCACTCCTGACAGCCGAACCATCGAGCGCGATCGGACAGGCGCCTATCGACTCGGCACTCCTGGCCTACATCAACTCGATTCGCGCCATCGACGTCCACGCCCACCCGATGCGGCCCGTGCCGCCGGGCGCACCCGCCGATACCGAATTCGACGCGCTGCCACTCGACGGCATCCCCGCCTTCGGTGTCCCGCATCGACTGGCGCTCGATGACCCGATCTGGCGAAGCGCGCAGGACGCCCTGTTTCGCGCACCCAGCGCGCCGAACGACAGCGCCTACCGCGCTGGCCTGCGCGCCGTGGTCGAGGCGACACGTCGTCAGCACGCCGAGCACTTCCCCGAGTGGACGCTCGACGCCGTCGGGACCGAAGTGATGCTCGCGAACCGTATCGCCATGGGCGCCGGACTGTCGAGCCCGCGGTTCCGCTGGGTCCCGTTCGCCGATCCGCTGATGTTCCCGCTGGACACCCGCGGTGAAGCCGCACGAACGCCCGACACCCGCGCGCTGTACCCGAAGGAGGCTGCCCTGCTCCGACGATACGTCCGCGAGCTTCGGATCGCCAAACTGCCCCCGACGCTTGAGGCCTACACGCGGACCATCGTTAGGCCGACGCTCGAGCGATGGCGCTCCGGCGGCGCCGTGGGCATCAAGCTAGAGGCGGCATACCTCCGGCCTCTCGACTTCGACGACCCGGATCCGGCAGCCGCGCGCGCCATCTACGCCCGCTACGTCGGCGGCGGCGTTCCGTCGCGCGGCGAGTACAAGACACTCGAGGACTACCTCGTCCGCGTGATTGCGAAGGAGGCGGGCGCGCTGGGGCTGACCATCCAGATCCACACGCTCGAGACCTTCGGCGGCTATTACCGATCCGCCGGCGCGGCGCCGCACCTGCTCGAGCCGCTCGTCAATGACTCGACACTCCGCGCGACGAAGTTCGTCATCGTCCACGGTGGCTGGCCGCTCATCGGCGAAACACAGGGCCTCCTGTCGAAGCCTAACGTCTACGCCGATCTGTCCATGATGGACATCCTCCTCCCTCCTCACCAACTCGCCGCCGTGCTCCGGCAATGGCTCGGCGAGTGGCCCGACAAGGTGCTCTTCGGCAGCGACGCCTTCGACGGCGGCCCCGAACAGGGGTGGGAGCAGGTCGCCTGGGTCGGCACCACCACCGCCCGGCGAGCCCTTGCCGTTGCGCTGACCGGAATGCTCCACGACGGCGAGATCAACCGCCCACGCGCGGAGGAGTTGGCTCGCATGGTGATGCGTCAGAACGCGCTGGCCGCCTACGACCTCGGCATCCGCTAACGCTCGCACCCACCCTTTTCACCTTCGCCGCCCTATGAACCGAGCCACCCTGGTTGCCGCGATTCTCGTCGTCGCCGCGCCCGTATCGGCCCCTGCGCAGGAAACGCCCACGGAACGCGACGCCGCGAGGGGCGTCGTGCAGAAGCAGATGGATCTTCAGCGCTCGCTGAATATCGACGCGATCGTCACGAAGCTCACCGGCGCGAATCCCGCTCGGGACGCCGTGGCGGCGCGTGCCAAGGAGCTCATGGACAAGGAGCTGATCGCCCTCGGAGACGACATCACTCGACATCCGGAAGTCGGATTCGTGGAGACGCGATCGGTGCAGGTGCTGACGGAGTATCTCAAGCAGCATGGCTTCGACGTGACCATGGGCGTCGGGGATCTCAAGACGGCGTTCGTGGCGCGCTACAACAAGTCGACCCCGGGCCCGAACCTCGGCGTCATCCTCGAGTACGACGCGCTGCGCGGGACCAAAGGGGCGTTCCACGGCGACCAGCACTCTACGCAAGGTCCCATCGGGATCGCCGCCGCGGTCGCCATTGCCGAATTCCTCACCCGCACGAAAACGCCGGGCACGGTTGTCGTTTTCGGCACGCCAGGGGAAGAGATGATGCCGCCTAACGCGAAGACGGTCATGTTCGACGCCGGAACGTTCAAGGGGATGGACATTCTCGTGCGCAGTCACGCGGTCAGCGCCACGACCCGGCCCGCCCCCGGGTTCGGTACCTGCTGCATGAACATCGACGGCGTCAAGTACACGTTCTATGGCGCGCCGGCGCATCAGCTCACGGCGTGGAACGGCCGCAACGCGCTCGAAGCCGTCATCCACCTGTTCAACAACATCGACGCCATCCGAAGCAACCTTCGGCCGGAGACGCGCATCCAGGGCGTGATCACCGAAGGCGGCGCGGCGCCTAACGTCGTTCCCGACAAGACGTCCGCGGACTTCTACATCCGGTACCCCGACGAGGTCTATCTCGCGCAGGTGACCGAGATGGTGAACAACGCCGCCAAGGCAGCCGCCCTCGCTACGGGCACCCAGGTCAAGACCGACCACTACGGGCGAAATCGCGACGGCATCGGCGTGGGGTCCCTCGACGAGGTTGCGTTTGCCTACCTGAAGAAATACGGCGCGACCGGCGTGGTCCCCGAGCCCGGCAAACCGATGGGTTACGAGGAAACCGGCAGCGTCTCGAGCAACATCCCGGGTGTTGGGTTCAGCGCGAAAACCTCGAACGCCTCGAACCATACGTACGAAATGGAAGCCGATGCGCTCACGGATGTTGGCCACTCCGGGTTCATCACGGACGCTCAGGCCATGGCGGCGCTGCTGTATGATTTCGCGACCCGTGCCGACTACCGCGCGCTCGTCAAGAAGGAATTCGATACGCTCAAGGGCCTGCACGGTGAGTATCTCGACGCCCTTCGAAAGGTGTACGTGACACCGAAAGTCGTGGGCGAACGCGTCGTCCCCTGACGGTCGACCTAACGCGGTGCACGTGTCGCGCGGCCGAGCTCCTCGACGAGCTCGGCCCGACGCGCGGCCGACATCCGAGCAAAGCAGCTCGAGAGGGGCTCGGCCCAGAGCGGCGTGTAGCCGGGCGCCGGGTCGCGCGTGCACTCCCGATCCCGGATGCCGATCCATTGCCGCTGCTCCGCGCGCAGACGCCTCACGGTTGGCGGGTCTGGGTCGCCGCGCCTGACGTTGGCGTTTCGCCGCATTTCGACTATGAGCGAATCGTACACGCGCTGAAGCGATGCGTCATTGATTCTGATGCGCGCCATGAGACACGCCCGCTGATCCACCATCGTGGGAAGAGCGCACCGAGCCCTCGCACCCGTCGCGGTGGGTGTCCCCGGCGTTTTGCGAGCGCTTGGCTGGGGCGTTCCCTTGCGTCGCACGCTAGAGACGGAGTCGCCAACGGTCCGCGCAGGCATCGGTGGCGGGCTGTCAAGCACCACGGTTCCTGCCCTCGCGGTAACACCCTCGGTCGAATCGATGCGCGAGCCCATCGGCACCGGGCGACTGACGAGCCAATACGAGGACACGGCGGCAAGTGCCAACGCCGCCAGCGCCGAGAACAGAACCCACACTCGTCGACGCGGCCCCCGTTCCTCCTGAGCCTGACCTGCTGCTCGCTCTCGCCGCTCGACTTCCGGCATTGGCCGCAGGTGCCCGCCACCTCGACCGGGCGAACCCGCTTCAACAGGGGCGTTAGGTTCCGCAGCGCTGAGGTCTACGGGTCGCCGGAACCGGACCGTCGGCTCGTCCTCGACCGTTCGCGTTACGGTTGACGGCTGCTGCGACAACACCGGCGGCGGGCTAAACGTCAACTGCTCGAGAAATCCATCGACGCTCTGCCATCGACGGTCGCGATCTTTCACGAGTGCGCGCTCGATGGCGAATAGCAGGTTGGCGGGCACTCGCGGCCGAAGCGAGGTAATGCGCGGCAGTTCTTCGTGCTTTTGGTTGTAGATGATCCCGTACAGGTTCTCACCGGCCCACGGGCGAAGTCCTGTCAGCAACTCCCATCCTAGAACGCCGAGGCTGTAGATGTCCGTGCGCCCGTCCACTGCGCGGCCGTCGATCTGCTCGGGCGACATGTACTGCGGCGTACCGAGCGACGCGCCCAGCATCGTGATCGGCACGTCGCCCTCGATGCGCCGCGCAATCCCGAAGTCGGAAAGCAGCGCACGGCCCGTGGATTTCTCGAGGAAAACGTTCTCCGGCTTTACGTCTCGGTGCACGATCCCCCGGCGGTGCGCATACCCCAGCGCACTCGCGACGTCGCGCAAAACCGATTCTGCGTCCTCTGCGCTGAACGCGCCGTGCTCGACGAGCCGATCACGCACGGTTCCGCCTGCCACGTACTCCATGATGATCGCGACGGCGCGATCCCCAATCTCCTCGATCGCCTCAGTGCGCACGATGTTCGGATGGCTCAGGTCGGCGACGGTTCGTGCCTCTCGCGCGAACCGTCGCAGCGCGTCCGGGTCGTCGAGGTACCGCGCGCGGATAGCCTTTACCCCCACGAGCTTCCCGTTATCACGCCGTCTCGCGAGATACACAGCGGCCATGCCGCCCTGTCCGAGCTCGCGGATGAGCTCGTAGTGATCCTCGAGTGCGCGAAGGTCGGGAGGGAAATCGGTCTCGGACTGCATCGGCTCGGCGTTGAACTACCCGCCACAACGCCGGATGCGTGCCGATACAGCCCGCCTGTCGCTCCATTGCGCGGAAATCCATTCCGGGGCCGTGCGGCCGTGGCGCCCACGCGCTCACACCCGGCCGGGTCGGTGTGCAGAGCGCCTAACGCCTAGGCCGACACAATTTCAGCCGGGCATGCGAGGGGCCATGGCGCCTGCTGTATGATTTCGCGACACATGCCGATTCACCGCGTGCCGCTGCGCAACTCTCGACCATTCAACTTTCTGGGCATTGCGTGGCCCTGGTCCCTCGACCACCCTGCCAGAAGTCCTTTCAACGCAGGAGGGTCGGATGCGCACTCATTCCCGTCATTCTCGGGAGTGGTTGGTCGCCGTAGTGACCGCCATGGCCTGCTCGGCTTCGTCGCTGCTGGCGCAGAACACCCAGGACAACCTCAAGGACAAGCTGATATTCGTTCCCATCCGTGCGAGCGAGGTGATGTCGGCCGCGGATCAGCAGCGGATCGGCATTGACCGCCTAACGCCGGAGCAGCGCTTCGCGCTCGATGCGTGGCTGACGCGCTACTCCGCCGAGGTCCGGGCCAACGCGTTCCGTGAACCGCGGCCCGGCGCGGCCCGGCCCATCGCGGCCGCGTCGTCGGAGGAATCGGCACCGACCGAGCCGGCCACCGCGCCAGCGGAGTCCTTCCATCGCGGTTGGGGCTGGACGCCACTCTCCACGATTCCGCCCGCCGCCCGTCTCGTCTCGACACCGGACGATGGATCGTTCGTTCGCCTGGCAGATGGAACACTCTGGGAAGTGTACGTGCCGGACCGGACGTTCACCGACGAGTGGCAGGAGGGCGACTACATAACGGTGTCGCTGGCGTCGACGGCCGTTGGCGACTTCGACCACGTCCTGGTCGATACCAAAGCCAACACACGGGCACACGTGCGGTTCGTGGACGTGGTGGGCTCGCGACGGCGGTAGGCGCGACGAGCCTAACGCGCCCCGCTCCTCAGGCGATCGAGCTCCAACACGAGCGCGTTCCGGCGCGCCCCGGCCATCCGGGTGAAGCACGCGGAGATCGGCTCGGCCCAGTGTGGGACGAAGCCGGGTGCCGGATCGCGCGTGCACTCCCGTTCCCGATCCGCGGCCCAGCGCTGTTGGTCTGCCCGGAGCCGTGCGACGGCGGGGGGATCGACTGCCCCGGGCGCGAGGTTCGCACGGCGCCGCGTTTCCACGATGAGCGAATCGTAGACGCGCTGCAGCGGGGCGTCGCCCGCAGCAACGAGCTCCGTCAGACAGGCGCGTTGGTCGGCCATCGATACGCCGGCGCACCGCGAGAACGAGCGCGCGTCATTCAGCGACACGTTGCCGGTGCTCGTGGTCACGGCGAGTCGGTCCGGGGCCGCGACCCACGGCACGTCAGCAATCGCCAGCGGAACGAGCAACGCCAGCACCGGCAAGCCGAGCCGCCACGCCCATCGCCGGCGTGGGCGCCGCGGAACTGATCTCGCCGGAAGCGCGACTTCCGGCATGGATTCGATACGCGGCGCCGCCATGGCGGCGACGGCCAGCAGTGGCGGCAAGGTCGGATCGTTAGGCTCCGGACGCGGGAGCGGACCCGGGCGGCGGAAGCGCACGGTGGGCGCATCATCCACCGGGTACGGGTCGCTGAGTTGCGTCTGTGACAGTACCGGTGGGGGGTTGTACGTCAGCTCTTCGAGAAACTGATCGGTGGTCTGCCAGCGGTGTGTGCGGTCCTTCGCGAGCGCACCCTCGATGGCAAACAGCAGGTTCGCCGGGACGCGCGGGCGAAGCGACGTGATGCGCGGGAGGTCCTCGTGCTTCTGCTTGTAGATGACGCTGTACAGGTTCGCGCCGGCCCACGGCCGTTTGCCCGTCAGCAGCTCCCAACCCAACACACCGAGGCTGTAGATGTCCGCACGTCCGTCGATCTCTCGGCCGTCGATCTGCTCGGGCGACATATACTGCGGCGTCCCGAGCGACGCCCCGTGCAGCGTAATGGGCGCGTCTTCTTCGATGCGCCGCGCGATCCCGAAGTCCGCGAGCAGCGCACGTCCCGTGGCCTTCTCGAGGAACACGTTCTCCGGCCGGACGTCGCGGTGAACGATTCCGCGGCGGTGTGCGTAGCCTAACGCCGCGGCGACATCCCGGAGCACGCTCTCCGCGTCCTCGGCGCTGAAGGCGCCGTATTCGCGCAGGCGGTCGCGCACGGTTCCGCCCGCTATGTACTCCATGATGATGGCGATCGCGCGATCGCCAAGCTGCTCGATCGCTTCGGTGCGCACGATGTTCGGATGGTTCAGGTCGGCAACGGTCCTGGCTTCGCGCGCGAAGCGCTGCAGCGCATCCAGGTCGTCGAGATAGCGAGCCTGAACGGCTTTGATCGCGACGAGCTTCCCGTCGTCACGATGCCTCGCGAGATAGACAGACGCCGGTCCGCGCTGTCCGAGCTCTCGGATGAGCTCGTAGCTGGTTTCCAGTGCGCGCAGATCTGTCGGGAAGTCCTTCTCTGGATGCATCCGGCTCGGCACTGAACTCCCGAGAAAACCCCTTCAACCGTCGAGTCGCGGGCCTCAGCCCCGCGTTCGCCCACGTGCGTGTTCCTACTCCACAAATCATAGCACAT
This sequence comes from Gemmatimonadaceae bacterium, assembly GCA_036509075.1. Classification (GTDB taxonomy): domain Bacteria; phylum Gemmatimonadota; class Gemmatimonadetes; order Gemmatimonadales; family Gemmatimonadaceae; genus JAJKIV01. The sequence continues at coordinate 230 of DATCGG010000163.1, read as the reverse complement.
GTGACGGCCATGGTCGGACTCGTGGTCCACGATCGGTGGCTACGCTCGCACACTTCGCGACGGCGGTCAAGCGGTTGGCGCGACGACGGTTTCATGAGGGACCGCCAAGGTACCACAAGCACAACGGCGCCGGCTCTCGCCGGCGCCGCTGTTGGACCCACCCCGCCTCCAATCGCGCCCGCCTGCTGTCGCATCTCGTTAGGTCGGACGCATTGACCAACTCACTGGAC
>DATCGG010000162.1:0-3473 GCA_036509075.1 Gemmatimonadaceae bacterium | reverse complement strand
TCGTATACCTCGTGCCGGGCCCCGACTTCGTCCTCGGGGCGCCACAAGGCGAGCTGCTGCGCCCATCGAACCGACTGGAGCCTGCGACCTCGTAGGGTCAGGAAGCCGCCAGCCCGGTTCGTCACGACGCCGAACTGTCGGAGGTCGGACAGGCCGCGAATGACGCTGCGGCGGCGCTCGTCCACGATCCGGCGCGCAGACCGCGGACCGATCCCAGGGACGCGCACGAGTCGCTCGTAGCTCGCCGAGCTTACGTCGACGGGGAAAGACTCCGGATGTGCGAGCGCCCAGGCTGCCTTCGGATCCATCGCGAGCGGAAGGTTCCCGCTGTCCTCGTATACCACTTCGTTAGGCGCGAAGCCGTAGGTCCGCAGCAGCCAGTCGGCCTGATACAGCCGATGCTCGCGGAGGACGGGCGCGGCGGGCGCCCCTTCCATGGGGGTGTCGCGGATGGGACGGAACGCGCTGAAGTGCGCGTGATGAATCCCGCCACCGGCGTAAAGGCTCGTCACACGCCCCAGGATCGTACGGTCCGAGTCGGGCGTTGCGCCGACGACGAACTGCATCGTCATTCCCGCCACGCCGCCCGGGTGCTGGCCATCGCGCGGACGACCCGCGCGCTCTTCGGCGCGATTCGCGACGACAATCCGACGCGCGCGCTCGAGCGTCACGAGCGTGGTCGCCAGCTGCTTCTCGGGCGCCACGGTCTGGAGGGTGTCACCACACGCTGCCTCGAGGTTCACCGACACGCGAGACGCGAGCACGGTAATCCGCTCGACCTGCGCCTGCTCGGCGCCGGGCACGAGCTTCACGTGGATGTAGCCGGCGAACTTGTGCCTGACGCGAAGCATCTCGAGTACGGCGATCAGGTCGTCGGTCACCTTCTCGGGGCGGGCCGGAATGCCAGTCGTGATGAACAGCCCCTCACACCATCCACGTCGCAGGGCACCGAGAAAGATGCGAACGAGCTCCTCCGGCTTGAGAAGCGTCCGCCGCATTGCACGATCGCGGCGCATGGGGCAGTAGTGGCAATTCAGCGCGCACGCGTTCGTCATGAGGATGCGCAGCAGCTTGATCGGCCGGCCGGATCCGCGGAGCACACGAATGTTGAGCGGGCGCAGGGCTCCCGCTTCGGCGGCGTGGCGGAGTCGAGGCGGCAGAGGCCGCGAGGTCTCCGGGGGTCCTTCGCGATCCTCTGCGGCGAGGGACATGAGGATCTCCAGCTTTTCGCTCAGCTCCAGCTCTCGCGGCATCGGCATCCTTCCTTGAGTTGCCACGCAAGGAGAATGACCGAAAAAACACCGAAAGTCCAGTGGGGGCTGCTGGCAACCGCCGCAATCGGCCGGAACTGTTCCCGGTTCCCCGTTCCCGGTTCCCTTTTCCCTCGATTCCCGATTCCCTATTCCCTACTCCGTCGCCTCCGCCGGCGCCGGCAGCGACGTATAGAAGTCATCTCGAAAGCGCCGTACGTATGACCCCAGCAGCGTCTCCACCCTCTCCTGCGAGCTCGACGACACCACCAACCCCGCGTGGTGACGCTTCGAGAGGCGCCAGGAGATCTCGGGATCGGCGTACGCCGACAGATCCGGCCACTCCTGCCGGGCCAGCGAGATCAGCAGGCCAGCGTGGTCCGTGCGCCGGGTTGGAATCGCGTACTCCTCGCCGCGCGCGCTCGCGACCTCCACCCGCGCCCACTCCCGCCACATGTTGAGACCCGTCGACGCCTCGACGAGCGCCACGATGTTCGCTCCGCCCACGCGAGCGGCCGTCTCCAGGAAGTAGTATCGGCCATCCTCTCGGCCGCGGATGAACTCGGTGTGCAGTGCGCCGCGGCTCATGCCTAACGCCGTAACGATCCGCTCGTTGAGCTCCAGGAGCGTTCGGGACTCCGGAGATCCGCGCTGGAGCGTTCGCGTGCAAAACACGCCGCCGCCGTGATAGACGTCGAACGGCGGCTGGAAGTATCCGTGCGCTTCCGCGAACACGACCTTCCCATCCCAGGCGATCGCATCGACGTGAAAGACGTCGCCCGGCACGTACCGCTCGAGCAGGTGATAGGACTGTTTGTCTCCGAGCTCGTCGAGCACCGGCCACAGCTCGTCCGGCTGTGAGATCTTCCGGATGCCGATCGCGGACGCCGAGAGCCGCGGCTTGAGGAACCACGGTCCCGGCACCCGCGCCATGTAGTCGCGAATCCGATCGTGGTTGAAGATCGATACGAACTCCGGGACCAGCAGACCGCGTTCCTCCGCCTGCATGCGCATCGCCAGCTTGTCGCGGAAGAAGCGGACGGTGCTCTCGCCCATGCCCGGGATCCGCATGTGCTCCCGAAGGGTCGACGCCATTTCCAGATCGAACTCATCGAGCGGGACGATGCGGTCGATCGACTCACGTCTCGCCAGCCAGCTGACGCCGTTCACCATGTGATCGCGGCGGGTCGTGTCAGGCATGACCAGCAGCTCGCCTATCGAGTCGCGCGGCCAGTCGAGGTCACGCAGCGCCTCGCGCGTGACCAGCAGAACCCGGGCGCCGAGTCGGTGGCATTCGCGGACGAAGTCGTGGCCCTTGAAGTAGCTGGCCAGGCAAAGGATTGTGACGGAAGATCGAGTCATATCCGGTGCGAAAGGAGCCGACGCTACGACAGATTGTAACGATCACGCGACGTACTGGCAGCTATCAGGTATCACCTTGCACCTTCGTCGTCCTGCGTTCCGACTCGCGCCGCTCTACCGTTCGATTCCGTCCCGACTCGCGCCTGTCCGCAGTTTCGATTCCCGATTCCCGATTCCCTATTTCCGAGAATGCCTGCGCGAGTCGACAATCTTCGCGAATCGACTGATCGATCGGTCCGACTGGTAGCGCTCGGCCACCTGGCCGACGCGAACGCGGCCCATGCCCGCCTTGCGAGCGAGTCCGACGATGAGGCGCTTCACGACTTCCGCGTCGCCCTCCGGCGGCTCCGGAGCTGGGAGCGTGCGTTTCGACCGTACCTGCGCGACGATCTCGGTAAGAAGCTCCGTCGCCGCCTTCGCGACCTGGCCCACGATACCGGAGATAGTCGCGATCTCGAGGTGCACCTGGCCTGGCTTGCTGACCAACGTCGCTCGCTCGGCCGGCGGCAGCGGGCCGGACTCGATTGGCTCGTCTCGGAGATGAAGGACAAAAAGGCGGACACGGATCGCGCGCTGGAAAAGGACGTCGACGGGCGCTTCACGCGGCTCGAGAGCAGGCTCGCGCGGGCGCTCGAGTCCTATCGCGAGCGCATACGGCTGCGGAAGGACGGCCGCGCGGCACCGGTTCCGGTGTTCGGCGAAGCGCTCGCGCCGCGCGTGCGCACGCAGGCACGCGAGCTCGAGCGCCACCTCGGTAACGTGCGCAGCGAACGTGATGTGAGAGAAGGACACGAGGCGCGCATCGCCGCGAAGCGATTGCGGTACCTGCTCGAGCCGGTGACGAAGATCATTCCCGGCGCC
>DATCGG010000161.1:0-11960 GCA_036509075.1 Gemmatimonadaceae bacterium | reverse complement strand
CTGACGAGCCAGAACGCCCCGGGCCGCCCGTGCCGCTTGTCAGGTCGTCTTCGTCGCCCATTCCTCCGGACCGCGAGCCGCCGGACCCGCCCTGCCCGCCAGCGTTACCACGAGACGACGATCCGCCCCCCGAGCTTCCGGATGAGCTGCCCGACGATCCACCCTGAGAGCTCGACTTGCTCTCCATCCCCGACTCACGATCCATCTCGTCGCCACTCGACCCACGATCCTTGTTCTGGTCCGCCATGCGTCTACCCTCCAGCATATTTTGACTGCGACATTCGAGTGTAGTGGAATAGTCCGCCACACTCTCTGAGCAGCAGTGGGGCAACGCATGTGCCAAGGTGTGATGTGAATCACGAACAGCCTCGAGCCTCGGGTGCGCGACGACCTCCACTGTTGAGCGAGGGAGCGCGAGTGGCGCTCGTCGCGCCAGCGGGACCGTTGCGGAATGAAGCCGATCTCGCGCGCGCGATCGACAACGTGCGATCGTTCGGGTGGCAGCCTGTCGTTGGGGAGCATGCGCTCGCGCGCGAGGGCTACTTCGCGGGGGCTGATCATTTACGAGCTGCGGACCTCAACGGCGCCCTTCGCGACGACGCGATCGATGCCGTTTGGTGCTTGCGGGGCGGTTACGGTGCGATGCGGATCCTCGAGTCGATCGACTTCGCGGCAGCGGCGCGACGACCGAAGCCGATCATCGGCTATTCCGACATCACCGCGCTCCACTCGGCGTTCGCGCTGCGAAGCGGGCTGGTGACGTACCACGGACCGACGGCGCGCGCCGTGCTTTCGCCGTTCTCGCGACGCTCGCTCGCTTGCGCGCTGGCGCATGGCGGTGATTCGTGCGGCACGGCGGAGGAGGCGAGGGTCCTTCACGGCGGCTCGACACGGGGAACACTGGCTGGCGGCAACCTCGCGCTGTTGAGCGCTCTCGCGGGCACACCGTTCGCGCCGCGACTCGGCGACGCGATCCTGGTGCTCGAAGACATTGATGAACCGGTGTATCGCATCGATCGGATGATGCGGCAGCTGCTGCTCGCCGGAATCCTCGACGGCGTGCGCGGCATCGTGTTCGGCATGTGTACCAACTGTCCGGAGGCCGCCGATGACGGTGCCCGACGTCTCGATGACGTTGTCGGCGAAATCGCGACGTTGCTCGGCGTCCCCACGATCATTGGCGCACCCATCGGCCACATCGACGACCAGTGGACGCTGCCGCTCGGCGCCCCCGCGGTACTCGACGCTGACCGACGCTCGCTCGCTGTTCAACCTTCCCTAACGATCGCCTGATCGACCGACCGATGCCCTACAAGACCGGGACGGACCTCGTGAACGAGGCGAAGCAGCGGATCCGCGAACATTCGCCACGCGAAGTGCTCGCGATGCTCGAGAAGAACGCGGCGGTGATCTACCTGGACGTTCGAGAACCGAACGAGTGGAACCTGGGTCACCTGCCTAACGCTATGCATATTCCGCGCGGGAACCTCGAATCCAACATCGAGGCGCGGGCGGGTCGCGAGGAAACGATCGTCATTTACTGCGCGCGCGGAAACCGGTCGGCGCTCGCTGCCGACACGCTGCAGCAGATGGGCTACGAGAACGTCTCGTCGATGGCGGACGGATTCGGCGCGTGGATCGCGATCGGGGGCCCGGTCGAGGACTAGCGGTGACAGGGGACGCGACCACGCTCGTCGACCATCCGACGTTCCGGCGGCTCAGCCACGCGCTGGCGACACGGCCGCCAATCTTGGCGCCCGATGATGGCGCCCCGCGTCGCGCCGCTGTAGCGATCGTCCTTCGTCGCACCGCGGATGACGTCGTGGAGCTGCTGCTGATCAAACGCTCGGAGCGCGAGGACGACCCCTGGAGCGGCCACGTCGCGCTGCCGGGCGGGCGCTACGATCCAACGGACGCCACGTTGCAGGACACCGCCATTCGCGAGACGCTCGAGGAGACGGGGATCGACCTCGCGCGCGATGGAATCGTGTTAGGCATGCTCGACGAGCTGCGACCACGGACGCCGACGCTGCCTTCAATCATCGTGACGCCGTTCGTTGCCATCGTGAGGCCCGATGTTCGTATCGAGACCAGCGACGAAGTCGCGTCGGCGTTCTGGGTCGCGCTCGCGGCGCTCGAGGATCCGTCGCTCACCGTCGAATCCGAGGTCAGTGCGCGCGGCGCGACCTGGCGTGTGCCGAGCTACCTACTCGGCGGCCACATCGTGTGGGGGATGACGGAGCGGATCCTCCGCAACCTGCATTCGCTGCTCGCGTAGCGACGATCGGGAATCGGGAATCGGGCGTCTCCAGTCGGGAGACGCCATCGACGATTCGGAGGGCCGAGATCTCTTGCCGGAAGAGTTGCGCGAGGATATGTTAGGTCGTCCTAAAACAAGATTTACTGCCAACCAACTTATTTCTGGACGCGCTCGCGTCCGCTTTCACGATCCATGTCTGCGCCCCGATTAATCCCACGCGAGCCGGAACCGCCGAGTCCGAGGCCCGTTACCCGCGCTGAAGACGCCGGCTGGAGACTCTCTCGCGTCACGCCAAGCCTCGCCGAGGTCTACCGATCCGTTCCTATCACGGGCGCGACGTGGTGGAGGAAGATCCTGGCGTTCGCGGGTCCGGGGTACCTCGTCGCCGTCGGATACATGGATCCGGGTAACTGGGCCACCGATCTGGCCGGCGGATCCCAGTTCGGCTACACGCTGCTCAGCGTCATCCTCATCTCGAATCTGATGGCCGTCCTGCTTCAGGGACTGGCCTCGAAGCTCGGCATTGTCTCGGGACGCGATCTGGCGCAGGCGTGCCGGGACCATTACTCGCCTCGCGTCAACTTCGGACTATGGGTGCTCTGCGAGATCGCCATCGCCGCGTGTGATCTCGCGGAGGTGATCGGCACCGCCATCGCGCTGAACCTGCTGTTCGGAATTCCGTTAGCGTGGGGCGTCGGGATCACTGCGTTGGACGTGCTCATCGTCCTGTATCTCCAGAACAAGGGGTTCCGCGTGCTGGAAGCGCTGGTCATCGCGCTCGTCGCGACCGTCGGGCTGTGCTTCCTGTTCGAGCTCATCGTGTCACGTCCCGAGCTCGACGGCGTGTTCCGCGGCTTCGTCCCGAACCCGATGATCCTTCGCGACCCGGAAATGCTGTACATCGCGATCGGGATTCTTGGTGCGACGGTGATGCCTCACAACCTCTACCTGCACTCCTCGATCGTGCAGACGAGAAAGTACGACCTCAGCCAGGAAGGGAAGCGTGAGGCCGTGAGATTCGCGTTCGTGGATTCCACAATCGCGTTGTCCTTCGCGCTGTTCATCAACGCGGCGATCCTCATTGTGGCCGCCGCGACGTTCCACCGCTCAGGCAACACGCAGGTTGCCGAGATTCAGGATGCCTACCAGCTGCTCACACCCCTCCTTGGTGTAGGCGCGGCAAGCATCGTGTTCGCGCTCGCGCTGTTGGCGTCCGGCCAGAACTCGACGCTCACCGGCACGCTCGCTGGCCAGATCGTGATGGAAGGATTTCTCAACATCCGGATCCGGCCATGGCTGAGGCGACTCATCACGCGGGCGATTGCCATTGTGCCGGCCGCCATCGTCGCCATCTTGTACGGAGAAAGCGGTACGGCAAAACTCCTGGTGCTGAGCCAGGTGGTGCTCAGCCTGCAGCTCTCGTTCGCGGTTTATCCGCTCGTGATGTTCACGTCCGATCGCGAGAAGATGGGTGAGTTCGCGAACTCGACGTGGCTCAAGGTGCTCGCCTATCTCGTGGCGTTCGTGATCGCGGCGCTGAACGCGTGGCTGCTCTTCAAGACGTTCCGCAAGTGGCTTGCCTGACATGTACCACCGCATTCTCGTTCCCGTCGAGAATTCCAGCTACGACGAGCGAATCCTGGATCACGTGCGGCAGCTCGCGCGCTATTGCGGAGCGTCGGTCGTGCTCATTCACGTCGCCGATGGCTGGGCCGCGCGCAACATCCAGCAGCTGAACCTGCGCGAGTCGGAGGAGATGAGGGACGACCGCGTCTACATCGAGGGCCTCGCTACGCGACTCACGGCCGATGGTTTATCGGCCGAAGCGCTTCTCGCGACGGGTGACCCGTCTGCCGAGATCGCGGCAGCGGCAGAGCGAGAGCGCTGTGACCTCATCGCCATGTCCACGCACGGGCACCGCTTCATCGCCGATCTCATCTACGGCAGCGTTGCGAACGGGGTTCGCCACATGACGAGCGTGCCCGTGCTCTTGCTCCGCGCCCCGGCGGCGACGAAGCAGAAGGTCGCGGCGACGTGACGGGCCAACGGTCTCCCCGGCGAGCCAGCACAACGCCCGCACGGTCTGCCGAACCGCACGTGGTGGGACTGACGGCGCCGGTCGAGGACTATCTCAAAGCCATCTACGAGGCCGAGCTGAGCGGGTCCGCCGCGGCGACGAACGACATCGCGAGCCGCCTCCAGATTGCGCCCGCGTCCGTCACCGGCATGGTCCGTCGTCTCGCCGATCAGGGACTGCTCGCCTACGAGCGGTACCGCGGCGTGCGCCTCACGGATGCCGGTCGCCGCGCGGCCCTGCGCACGATTCGGCGCCACCGCGTGATCGAAGCGTACCTCGTCCAGGCGCTCGGCTATCCCTGGGATCAGGTGCATCCGGAAGCGGAGCGCCTCGAGCACGCCGCGTCGGACGAGCTGATCGACCGCATGGCTGCCGCCATCGGCCAGCCCGTCACCGACCCACACGGGGCGCCGATTCCCACGCGTGACGGTGTCATCGACGAAACGCGCCACAGCTCGCTCGCCGACGTCGCGACCGGCGCCCGCGCCCGAGTCGTGCGCGTGGGCGACGAGAACGACGAGCTGCTCAGGTACCTGGATTCGTTAGGTATCCGTCCGGGCGTTCAGGTGGCCGTCGGCGAGCATGCCCCGTTCGACGGGCCGCTCACTCTGCGCGTGGGTGGCACGCAGCATCAGATCGGGCACGCGCTCGCGGCCCGGATATTCGTCGAGCGCGTCAGCTCGACGTAGACGCCTTGCGCGCGGCACGAATCGTCAGCGCGTAGATGGGGTAGCTCACGGCGAGCAGGCCGAGCGCGACCATCGAGTTTTGTCGATCGGTGATGATCGCCCCGACCAGGAACGCGATCCCCCCGAGCAGCGAGAAGCCCGTGGTGTAGGGGTAGCCTAACGCCTTGTAGGGCCGGGGCGCGTCCGGCATTGTACGACGAAGCTTGAACACCGCGGCAAACGAGAAGACGTAATTCAACACGAAGAAGAAGGCGGCGACGGCGATCACGGAGTTGAACGTCCCCGTGAGTTGGAAGCCGATCGCCAGAGCGCCCGAGAGCAGCAGCGTGTACGTCGGCGTTCCACCCGCGTTCACCGTGGCCCCCCATTTGGGGAACAGGCCATCGAGACTCATGGCGTACAGAATGCGCGGACACATCAGCGCATACGCGTTCACGCCGCTGAGCAGTCCGACGATGAGGAGCGAGCGCACGATCGCGTCGCCGTGCCCTCCGAACAGCGCTTGCGCCGCCGCCCCGGCAGCGAAGTCGCTCCGGGCGAGCCCCGGGATGCCTAACACATGGACGAACGCGACGTTCACCAGAACGTAAATCGCGATGATGGCCGCCACACCGCCGAACATCGCCCGTGGAATCTCACGACCCGGGTCGCGCACCTCCTCCGAGAAATACAGCATCCCGTTCCAGCCATCGTACGTGTAGATGACCGCCTGCATGGCGAGCACGATGGCGCCAATGCCGATCGCCTGCGCTGGCGCCGAAAGGGTGGTGGCGGGCCCCGACGCTGGTGCGAGCGTGAAACACGCGACGATCAACGCGGCGAACGCGAGCGCCTTGAGCAGCGTCGTCGTCTGTTGGATCGCGTCGCCCCACTTCACGCCGCGATACTGCAGCACCGTGAACAGCACCACGACGCCGATGCCGACCGCGAGCCTCGAATTCGCCAACGGAGGAAAGAGCGCCCCCGAGTATTCCCCGATGAGAATCGACGCCGCGCTGAACGTGGCGACAGTCGATACCCAATCACTCCACCCAATAATGAGCCCGGCGTACGAGCCGAACGCGCGTTGGGCGAACACGTACTGTCCACCCGATCTGGGCACGATCACCCCGAGCTCCGCGAGGGACATCACGCCAAGCAGCGCGTACACGCCGCCAGCTACCCACGCCAGCAGGAACATGCCCCGGCTCGGCAGCAGCCCGGCGACGGAGCTGGGAGTTCGAAGGATACCCGATCCGATCGTATTGCCGACTATGATAGCGATCCCGAATGCAACGCCGAGTACCTGGAGAAGGCGGCCGCGACCCGGAACGGTCGCGGCGGTTTGTTCGACGCTCGTAGCGGTGACGGCCATGCGATCGCTCGACTCCGGAAAGGGTCGCGCTAAGCTCGCACCGCGACACGCGTGGCAGCAAGCGATGTCGCGTTCGGGAATGCTCCTTGCCCCAGTCGGGCAGCGTCGTCCAAGCAGCTCGAGAGCGAGGTATCCGTGGCCATTCAATCGATTCCGCCGATCGATCCCGACACCGGGATTCCGGATCTCGTCCGCCGCCTCGGTGACGATTCCAAGCGACTGGCCGGGGATGAAATGCGGCTCGCGAAGCTCGAGTTGCACGAAAGTGTGCGTACGAGTGTCGATGGCTCGATTCGGCTGGCGCTCGCGCTCGCCTTCGGCATCATCGCCGCGGTCGCTCTGACCCTGCTCCTCATCGTTGCCGTCTCCGCGGCCCTCGGCCATCACTACTGGGCCGGCACCTTGATCGTCGGTGCATTGGAGCTCGTTGCTGGCGTCCTGATGCTGAGGCGCGGTGCCTCGGCGGTGAAGTCTCCAACCTACCCGCTACAGGCCTCCCGGGAGTCTCTCAAGGACACTGCGGTGTGGGCTCGTCACCCGACGAGACGCTGACCGAAACGATCGACCGTATCCGCGGCTGCGTTCGGCGCGGCAGATTTCGAGTGTGACCACGCTAGCACTGCGCAGGCGACGACGAACGCTGCTCGAGCGGCTACTGTTGGCGGCCGCACTCATGCCGAGCCCCGCATGGGCACAGCGCATCGATTCGATCCCGCCCTGGTCTGCAGCGGTCCGCACGATCGCCATCGACGAGCGGCTGGCGGCGGACGCCGGACTTCATGTGGGCGACATGGTGGTCCTTGTGGCGGAACCCGGACGCACGAGCGGAGACACCGTGCGGATCTCCGCGATCGTGCAGCGTCGGGCGGATCCGTCCGAAGTCGCCCGTAGCGAGTACCGCATCCGCATGCACCTCGGGCAGCTGCAGGACATCATCGGATATGGCGATCGCGTCGACCGCTATGCGATCGCGACGGCCGGTGGAGCCGCTGCCGATTCCGCGCTCCGTCGGATCAACTCCGTGGCGTTCGGGTTCCACGCCTATCCGTCGCGCGAGATCGCGGTCGAGACATCGAAGACGTTCGCGGTAGTCAGTCGATTTCACCGCGCCATCGGCATGATCACGATCGTCGCGAGCGCTACGTTCCTGCTCTGCATCATGCTGCTCAAGGTCGACGAGCGACGTCGCGACGTGGCCGCGATGCGCCTCATGGGGATCTCGCGGGCGACCGTCATCCGCACCGTGATGTTGGAATCGTCGTTCGTCGCCTTGTTAGGCAGCGTGTTCGGCGTCGGGCTGGGATTCGCGGTGTCAGCGTTCGTCAACGCGCACTACCAGGCCGTGTATCGGACGCCGCTCCGCTTCGCAATCATCACGACAGGGACTGTCACGTATTCCGTACTGCTGTCGCTGGTGCTCGGGATCGGTGCGGGGGCTCTGGCGGCGCGTCGGTTGGCGCGGACACCGCCACTTACCCTGTTCGGCCGCTGATGCGTTTCCAACTCGCGGCCCTGTCGCTCCGACGGCACGCCAGCCGAACGCTGCTGGCCGTGCTCGGCGTCGCCGTATCGGCAGCGATGCTGCTCGACATGGTCATGCTCGCTACCGGCATGCGCCAGTCATTCGCCAGTCTCCTCGGACGGAACGGCTTCACCATTCGCGTGTCGCCTCGCGGGACTCTGCCGTTCGACACCGAGGCGACGATCGGCCAGGCGCGAGACGCGGCTGTCGCCATCGAACGAATCGCCGGCGTGACCGCCGTCGCTCCAGTGCTCGGCACGACGATCCACGTGCTAGGCGCCGCCAACCCGGTCACGGCGTTTGCACTCGGTGTCGATCCCGCGGTTCAGGGCGACTACCAGCTGCTCCAGGGGCAGCATCCGACGGCCAACACGCTCGTCGCGAGCGACGCACTCCTCCACGCGACCGGGGCGAGCTTCGGGGACACGCTCGATGTCGCGGTCGGGTTCGATCCGCAATTGCGTACATATACCGGCCGGCGCCGCGTCGTCGTCTCCGGACGCGCGCGGTTCACGTATCTGAGCGCCGACGATCGTGCCGCCGCGCTGCAGCTCGCCAGTGTGCAGGCCATGGGAGGCGCCGACCGGACCGATCGCGTGTCGCTGTTCATGGTGCGGACAGCGCCTAACGTGGATCCGGAAGCGGCCCGAGTCGCGATCGAACGCGCGCTCCCGCGCGTGACCGCCCTGTCCACCGCCGGCGCGGTTGCCGAGGCGGAGCACCGGCTCAGCTACTTTCGGCAGCTCGCCTTCATCCTCGGCGCGGTGAGCCTCATCGTGGGGTTTCTGCTGGTGACGACGATCGTGACCGTGAGCGTGAACGAGCGCATCGGCGAGATCGCCATCATGCGCGCTATCGGCGTATCGCGAGCCCACGTCGTGCATCAGATCGTGATCGAAGGGATCGGGTTGAGCCTGGCAGGGGCAGCGAGCGGCCTGATACTCGGCGTATTTACGGCGAAGTGGCTGAACTCGATCCTGCGGGGATTCCCGGGCCTGCCTGACGCGATCGATTTCTTTCTGTTCGAACCCAATTCGGCGTTCCGCGCGCTAGCGCTGCTCGTTGCGTCCGGAATCGCGGCCGGGATCTATCCCGCGTGGCGAGCCGCGTCCCTCCCGATTTCAGGGACGCTACGCGAGGAGGCGGTCGGATGAGTGGCCAGCCGCTCCTGGTCGTTCGTGACGCGCACCGGGACTACCCGCGTTCCGGAGAGCCAGTGCATGCAGTGCGCGGTGTTTCACTCGACGTCGCGCAGGGCGAGTACGTCGCCATCGTCGGACCGTCGGGGTGTGGCAAGTCGACGCTGCTCAACCTGCTCGGCGCGATAGACCGTCCGACGAGCGGCAGCGTGTCGATCGGCGGGAGTTCAGTCAGCACACTACCGGACAAGGCGGCGACGCGCTTCCGCCTCACGCACATCGGCTTCGTGTTCCAACGATTCTACCTGCTGCCCGTGCTGACGGCGCAGGAGAATGTCGAGCTGCCGATGGCCGAGGCCAAGGTACCGCTCGCCGAGCGGCGCGACCGGGCGCGAGAGTTGTTAGGCTACGTGGGGTTGGAGGCGCGCGCCGATCATCGTCCGGCCGAGTTGTCGGGCGGAGAGCAGCAGCGGGTCGCGATCGCACGCGCGCTCGCGAATCGCCCGATCGTGCTCCTCGCCGATGAGCCGACGGGTGAGCTCGACGCGCGGACGGGCAGCGATGTCATCGCGCTGTTCGATCGGCTCAACCGCGATGGGATGACGATCATCGTGGTGACGCACGATGAGAAACTCGCCGGCGCGGCGCGGCGGGTCATCCACATGCTCGATGGCCGGGTGATTCGTGACGAGCCGCTCCTGAGGCGCGCATGATCGGGATTCTCGCGAGCAGAAACCTCACGCTCCGCCCGTGGCGATCGGCACTGCTGCTCGGCGGCTTCGGCCTGGGCGTCGGCGTCATGATCGTGCTGCTCGCCATCGGCGAAGCGCTGCTGACGCAGGCACGCGATGAACGGTTGGTGGGCGGCGGGGACATTACTGTCCTGCCGGAGGGCATCGACGTCGAGGTGATGAAGACCGGCGGGGTCGGTGGGCTGTTCTTCTCGATCAGCAACGCACGCTTCCTGGATCTTCAGCTGCTGTCGAATCCGCGCAACGCACCTGGCGTCCGGGCCGTCGCGCCGCAGATCGTCGACAAGCTCGTGTACGTCCGCACGCGCGATGGCCGGGAGCGGGCGGTCCGCGCCACCGGCGAACTGCCATCACGGTCCGCTCTCGTGGGCGCAGTGCCCGCGCTGGCTCAGGGCCGATGGGAGGATGATGACCTCGATCGACGGTGGCGCGCGCCAACGCTGGCAGAGCTGCGCGCGGACATCGATCACTTCCACCTGTCACCGCGAAACGCCGCGAACCGCGAGAGTTGGGGAGAGTGGCACTACTTCAATGTGCTGTCGGCAGACCGGAAGCGCTGGGCATTTCTTTCCTTCATTGTCGGGGGTGACGTCCCGGACGGGCGGTGGGGCGGGCAGGTACTGCTCACGCTTCAGGAGGAGGGCAAGGCGGTTCGCCGCTTTTCGGCGGTTTTCCCTAACGATTCCGTGTCGTTCTCGACGTGGAACGCGGATCTGCGCATCGGCAGCGGACGCGTCTCTGTGGACAGCGCCGGCCGCTACGTCGTTCACGCGCGCGCGCCGGGTGAGCGCGGTGCCGGCGATGTCGTGGTCGATCTCATCGTGACGCCCGCGCCTGGCGCGTATTTTCCGGGAGCCGCCCTGGGTGGGGAGGGGTTCGTATCCGGCTACGTCGTGCCCGGTCTGCGCTCGTCGGCCACCGGCACGATTTGCGTTCGCCGCAAATGCGAGAAGTTCGAAGACGCGCAGGCCTACCACGATCACAACTGGGGGGTCTGGCGGGGAGTCACATGGGAATGGGGCGCCGCGCGGGCCGGCGCGTACACGTTCCTCTATGGTCGTGTACAGCCGCCAGACAGTGTGAGCAGTGACGCGCCGCTGTTCGTCTACCTCGTGGACTCGTTAGGGTTTCGATCTCTGTTCCGACCGCAGCGCATCGACTACACCGATGGCCGCACGATCCGTGTCGGCGGCCGGGACGTGCGGGTGCCGTCGCGGGCGGTGTTCGCCGACGCGCGGGGCGAAGACACGCTGCGCGTCGAGCTGACGATCGAGGACGCTGCGGGCACGGACACCCGCGAGCCGAACGCCGAACGTGGCGAGTCGCTAGCTGGTCGCGCACTCGCGCGCCCCTACTTCATTCAGATGAAGGGCACGGCCCGGATCTCGGGTCGAGTTGGAGGCATACCGCTCGACGGGCAGGGGAGCGGGTTTTTCGAGACGTATCGTTAGGTAGGCGACGGGCGGCAGGCGACAGGCGACAGGCGGCGGGCAACGGCTAGAAAGCGAGAACCCTCGGGATGCATCTCGCCGTGAGATGAGCATCCCGAGGGTCTTCTGTCGCCAGTCGCCTGTCGCCTGTCGCCAGTTCTTACGCCCGTCTATCCGTCGGATCAGGCCCGGGCTTCGATGCTGGGTTTCCGTCGATGCGGTCCTTCACGTTATCCACGGCATCGACGACTTTGTTGGCGCCCCGGCGGGCTGCGTCGCCGGCGCGACTGCCCGTGTCTGCGAGACCGTCGTCGGTACCGCGCACTTTGTCGGCCGCGCGCTCGGCGAAGTTGCGGCCGCCGGCGCGGGCGTCGGTGGGATCGAGGCCTGGCTTCGACGCGGGATTCCCATCGATGCGATCCTTGATGTTGTCGACGCCCGCCTCGAGCCCAGTCGCGACGCGGTCGGCAGCATGAGCAGAACGGTCGCCGAGGTTGTCGAGCTGTTTGCTCGTGCGGACCGAGCTGTCGACGGAGCCCGCCGACGTCGCAGCGAGTGTGGATGTGCCGCGCGCATATCCCTCGCGCGCATAGTCGCGCACAGACGACCAATCGCCGTGGCGCGCGCCGATCTCGTCTGACCAGCCTCGGCGAAGATCGCGTTCGACTGTGTCGAAGTCGGCACCGCGATAGTCCGGATTCCTGCTCGCGATGTGTCCGAGCTGATACGCCGGTCGT